>CAZFZK010000146.1:0-472 GCA_964523605.1 uncultured Candidatus Planktophila sp.
TTGCCTGCAGCAAAGAAGTGGTCACCACCTGCTTATCAAGATTTACGTGCCAGTGAAGTTGCGCTACTTGCCTCAGAAGATGGCGGCGCACTAATTCGCGTTATCGCCGGTGAACTTGCTGGACACAAAGGTCCTGGTTCAACCCAAACTCCGATCACTTTAATTCACGCAACTTTGCAACCAGGTGCCGAAATTCGTTTGCCATGGCGCAAGGATTACAACGCACTTGTTTACACACTCGCTGGTCATGGTTTTGTGGGCGAAGAATCACGCCCTGTACAAATGGGTCAACTAACAGTCTTTGGTGAAGGCGACACAATTGTTGTGCGCGCTGCAAATGTACAGGAATCACGTTCTCCTGAAATGGAACTATTTATTCTCGGTGGCCAACCAATTAAGGAACCTGTTGCTTGGATGGGTCCATTTGTTATGAACACCAAGCGCGAACTTCTGCAAGCTTTTGTAGACTTCC
>CAZFZK010000146.1:482-3044 GCA_964523605.1 uncultured Candidatus Planktophila sp.
GATTCCAGTGATTGAAAAAGGTCATCGCCCAAATACACAGTTAAATCGTGGTGGCGAAGGCTCGAAATTGGGTGGTTCGAATACTCCAAATTCAACGGCTGATGTTGCTAAAGCAACCGATGTACTTGATGTACATGGTGCGCCAACAACAATGCAAGAGGGTTGATCAACTCTTTTTTCTTCGTAGAACTTTCGCTAATCTGCATCTATGACTCTTTCACTTCAATGTTTGACTGTTGATGCTCATAATCCAAAAGCGCAGGCTGAATTCTGGGCTGAAGTACTTGGCTGGTCGGTTGGCGAAGACGGCGACGACATTGGCTACTGGATTGAACGTGAACTAAACGATCCAAATAAGACTGGCTTTCCAGATATCTTGTTTTTGAAAGTACCGGATGAAAAAATAATTAAGAATCGACTGCACCTTGATTTGCGTCCAGACAATCAAGAGGCTGAAGTTGCTCGCCTCGAAAAACTAGGTGCAAAAAAGATTGAGATCGGGCAGAGTGATGATCCAGACACAACTTGGGTTGTCATGGCAGATCCTGAGGGTAATGAATTCTGCGTGCTCTCTGCTCGACCTAGTTAGCGTTATTTCTTCCTCCTCGTTGACTGTTGCTCTTGAGGCGTAAGGGTAATGAATTCTGCGTGCTCTCTGCTCGACCTAGTTAGCGTTAGATCTTCCTCCTCATTGACTGTTGCTTTTGAGGCGTAACGCTTCCTAATTCCCGGGGCGAACATTTCGTAAGTCCAAGTCGAACACGCGATAAACCACCTGTGCACAACTAATTTGTTTTGTCGGTCGGTTAATTCAAGATCCACTCATGAGCACAAATGCCGCCCGAATCACAGAGATTTCTGTTGCTCATTCAAACCCAGAATTTGATACTGAAACTGGCGAAATTTACGCTTTTAGTGACCGTTTCCAAAACACTTTAAATGCTCGCGCTACTGAATTACTGAATTCAGTTCCGGGAATCGAAACCCTGACTGCTTTAGTTGGAATAGACCCTGAAGATTTAAGTCGTGGTGCTCGCGTCGACTACCTAAGCGCTGTAGAACGGCAGACTGGTTGGTTGCAGGCTTTAATTCAGCGGGCAATTGTTGCCGTCGCGGGTGCCGAACCAAGTCAAGCCGAAGGAATCTATGAAGGTGTCGATGATGCCGAACGCGAAGATATTTCAGCTGCGCTTCGTATGTCAGGTAATTCAGCGCAATACAAGATCGATATTGCTCGTTCTTTAATTAACACTTTACCTAATACCTGTTCTGCGCTAGCTACTGGTGAAATATCACCAGCTCATGCAAATGTAATTGCGCGCGAAACTGCCGCTGCTATTCGTGAAGGTCTGCCGACAGAAGCTATAGCCCGCATCGAGGAAAGCGCCATCGCTCATGCTGAATTTCATACACCAGCCCAAGTTGGCAACAAAGTGCGCACGATGTTGGCACAAGTGGCACCAAAAGAGTTTGAGGAGATTGTTGTTCGGGCGCGTGAAACTCGCAAAGTTTCGATGTATCGCGAATCCGATGGCATGGCAACAGTTGTGGCAATCCTTCCTGCTGAGGATGCTCAAACTGTGATGTCAGCGATCGAGAATTTTGTAATTCGTGCTAACCGACGCGATGAGGAAGCCCGTAATCACGCTACAAAGGCCGCGATAATCCGCGCTGCCTTTATTGGTCGAGCACCCAGTTCGTATGAAACCGCTAAAAGAAAAAGCGGTGCTGGTGTTAGCGGTGCTGGTGTAAGCGGTGCTGGTGTTAGCGGTGCTGGTGTAAGCGGTGCTGGTGTAAGCGGTGCTGGTGTTAGTGGTGCTGGTGTTAGTGGTGCTGGTGCTGGTGATGAGGAAATCAAAATGACACCTGAAGAAGAAGCTGCTTTCAGCAATGAATATGCCCCGGATCTTCGAACCATGGATATGAAACGCGCTGATGCGTTAAGCGAGATGGCTGGAATCGCAGTTTCACTTTCTGCCGATGAAGCAAAATCGCATCGCAGATCAGTCTCCGTAAATGTAACGGTAGATTTAAATACGCTTCTTGGACTTAATGAAAATCCAGGACAACTCGCTGGTTACGGAGTGTTACCTGCTCAAATTGTGCGCGCACTTGCCGGTGAAGGAAAATGGCGAAGATTTATTACAGACCCAAATACCGGCACGCTTCTTGATTACGGCCGAGATAGCTACCAACCCCCACAAGATTTAGTGGATTACTTAATTGCGCGCGATCGAACTTGTCGGTTTCCTGGCTGTAGACAATCCGCAGCCCGCGCCGATATTGATCATGCTGACGCTTGGGAAGATGGCGGCGAAACTTCTGCGGCAAACCTTGGTGCGCTCTGCCGTCGTCATCACCGTATGAAAACTCATGGCGGTTGGAACCTGCACAGCAATGAAGATGGCTCCTGCAGCTGGGAATCCCCCGACGGCCACCGATACTTCGTGCCCGCCCGTCCAGTACTTGATGCGGTTTAGCAGCTACCGATCTTGTGAGAGTTGCATCCGTCCAGTACTTGATGCGGTTTAGCAGCTACCGATCTTGTGAGAGTTGCATCCG
>CAZFZK010000147.1:0-3041 GCA_964523605.1 uncultured Candidatus Planktophila sp.
TTCGCAAACCTTTCTCCTTATCTTCAGCAGCTTGTTGCTCTGGGCTTTTATCGAAGGTAGCACTACTCATGAATGCAGGATACGCCATTTTAAAAGGTTATAAATAGGATTCAGCAGTACTTTTCAGTAATCTTACTTCTTAATAGCAACCCCTCGTTGCGATCTGGCTATTACAAAGTTGTAAGAAAGGTAAAAATGAAAAAAATTAAATTAATTTCGGTCGGTGCAGTTTCTGCGTTGGTGCTTTCATTGGTTGCGGCATTTATCGCTCCTGCGAATGCTGCGACAGACTTTAAAGGCGCAGCTTGTGCACTCGAAGGTAGCGTAAAAACTATTAGTGGAGTCACTTACTTGTGTTCAAGAGTAAATGAGAGCTTAGTTTATGGCGAAGGCCGTAAGTTAAGTGGAACGCTAAATGTGCTCTGTGGCGCTCAAGAACTTTGGTGTTCGACAATGACAACTGCATTCCAGAAAAAAACTGGGATCACAACTAAGTTTGTTAGATTATCTGCAGGCGAAGGCTTAACTCGATTAATTGCCTCGAAAAACAATCCAGAGTTTGATATCTGGCATGGCGGACCAAATGACACTTATATCGCGGGCCGTATTGCTGGTGTCCTAGATACTTATAAGTCACCGAACCGCGCTATGTTAATTCCAGCGCACCAAGATGCTGATGGATATTGGACTGGTGTATATACAGGCGCACTTGGTTTTTGCTCTAACACTAATGAATTAAAGCGTCTTGGACTTAGAGCTCCAACATCTTGGGCAGACCTACTAAACCCAAAACTTAAAGGTAACATCATGATGGCACACCCTGGTACATCAGGAACTGCTTACACCGCGTTGTATACCCAAGTAATTCGTCTTGGCAGTGAAAACGCTGCGATCGATTACATGAAATTATTAAATAAGAATGTACTTTCTTATACTCGAAGCGGCGCCGGCCCAACCGGTCCACTTGGACGCGGTGAAATTGCAGTCGGACTTGTTTTCTCACACGATTGCACTGCAGCGAAACTTTTGGGTAACCCAGTAGTCGTCTCATTCCCATCAGAAGGAACTGGTTATGAAGTTGGCGCAGTTGGCCTAGTAAAAGGCGCTAAAAACTCATTAGCGGCCAAGGCTTACATCGACTTCGCGCTCTCAGCCGAAGCTCAAAATCTTGGACCAGATAAGGCTCAGTCATTCCAAGTTCTAACAAATTCAAATGCAAAAGCCAATCGCAATATGGTTAATTTGAAAAAACTAGCACTTGTCAAATATGACGTAGAAGCCGCCGGGACTGCTGCCGTAGCGCTTAAAAAGCGTTTTGACGCAGAAGTTGCGCTAACTTCATCAGCAAAGTAGTTAACTGAAACAAAGCAGTTAAATAGAAGGGGCCCAAGATTTATTTCTTCGGGCCCCTTTTTAACTAAAGGTTTGAAAGGTATATTTTATGGCATCAAATCGCAAAAATGCGAAGTTTGATATCTTTACAAAAATTGCGTTAATTTTTGTAATTGCCATAATAATTCTTTTAGTTCTTCTGCCGCTAGCTAATATTTTTAAATTTGCAATGGATCCTGGTGGTCGGGTTGTATTCACGGACTTACCTAAATCATTGGTCGATCAAGAAATTGTTAAAAACACTCTAAAACTTGGCCTGACAGTCGGAACTCTAGGAACTTTACTTGGCTTCTTTCTTGCTTACACGCAGACCAGAATAGAATTTAAAGGCAAACGAATTTTGCATGTAATAAATTTAATTCCGATAATTTCGCCGCCATTTGCGTTGGCCACCGCGGTAATTGTTCTGTTTGGTCGCAGTGGTTTAATAACTAGAGACTTATTAGGATTGCGGCCAACTCTTTATGGTTATCCAGGTTTAGTAATTGTATTAACGCTTTCTTTCTTCCCAGTCGCTTATATGAACATTCTCGGGATGATGAAAAGTCTTGATCCAGCACTTGATGAAGCGGGGTCAATACTCGGCGCAAACAGATGGAAGATTTTCAAATCAATTACAGTTCCATTACTAATTCCGGGGATTGCTGGCTCTTTCTTATTGCTCTTTATTGAAAGCATTGCTGACCTAGCAAACCCATTAATAATCGGTGGCGGGTATACGGTTTTAGCGTCAAGGGCTTACATTTCGATTAACGGTGATTACAACATACCTGGCGCGGCTGGGTACTCCTTACTTCTTCTAATCCCAGCACTTTTAGTATTTTTAATTCAGCGGTTTTGGTCGCAACGCAATAGCGTAATTTCAGTAACCGGGAAACCAACTGGTCGAATAAATCCAATTAAATCCGGCCCAATAAAATATTTGTTATTAACTGTAACTTGGTTTGTTTCGATTCTAATCGCCGTAGTTTATTTAACAGTAATAATGGGAAGCTTCGCAAGTATTATCGGCGTGAACAACGCATTGACGCTTGAACATTTCCGATATGTGTTAAGTGGATTTGGTGGTGATTCAGTAAAGACCACCGTTATCTTGGCTTTAATTGCTACTCCAATTGCAGGAATGGTTGGAATGTTAATTGCATGGCTAGTTATCAGGCGGGTCAAACGAGGTTCGCAGATACTTGACTTCCTTGGCATGTTAGGAATCGCGGTGCCAGGAACGGTAATTGGCATCGGGTATGCAATTACATATAACGATGCGGTAAGAATTGGTGGCCATACAATAATTCCACAATTATCAGGTGGCGGCGCAATCTTAGGCGGCGCAATTGTTATCGTTATGGTTTATGTAATTCGTTCAAGCCCCGCCGGTCAACGCTCAGGAATTGCTTCGCTACAACAAATTGATCCATCAATCGATGAAGCGTCTTCATCTTTAGGAGCATCGGGTTTTAGAACATTTAGATTAGTTACTCTGCCATTAATCCGCGGCGCTTTCTTAACTGGGCTTATGTATGCATTTGCGCATTCCATGACTACGTTATCGCCAATCATTTTCTTAGTCACAGCAGATACACCAATCATGACGCAAAAGATTTTGGCAGAAGCCGACCAAGGAAGATATGGAAATTCGTTTGCTTTTTGTG
>CAZFZK010000148.1:0-2985 GCA_964523605.1 uncultured Candidatus Planktophila sp.
CTTCAATATATGAAGCAACTTTGTCTCGGTGAACCGCGCTAACTAATGGACCCATATCAGAGCCTTGGGTGCCGTCGCCAGTTTTAATATTTGCCATACGAGATTTGATGCGAGCGACAAGTGCGCTAGCAATTGGTTCAACGGCGACAATTGCTGAAATCGCCATGCAGCGTTCACCAGCTGACCCAAACCCCGCGTTAATCGCAGCATCGGCGGCAAGTTCTAAATCGGCATCAGGTAGAACTACCATGTGATTCTTTGCGCCACCTAGAGCTTGTACACGCTTGCCAGATTTTGTGCCGGTTTCATAAACATATCGAGCGATTGGGGTAGAGCCAACAAATGAAATTGATTTAATTCCTTTATGTGTCAGCAGGGCGTCAACAACTTCTTTGTCGCCATGAACTACGTTAAAAACACCATCGGGTAAACCGGCTTCTTTCCAAAGCTGGGCCATAAACATCGCAGCACTTGGATCTTTTTCAGATGGCTTAACAACTACGGTATTGCCGCAAGCAATTGCCACTGGGAAAAACCACATTGGAACCATGGCTGGAAAATTAAATGGCGAAATAATTGCAACTGGGCCAACCGCTTGACGAATTGAATAAACATCAACTCCGGTTGAAACTTCTTCGGAAAATCCACCTTTTAATAGGTGCGGAATTCCGCAAGCAAATTCCACAACTTCGAGGCCGCGCGTTACTTCACCAGCAGCATCACTTAATACCTTGCCATGTTCATCGGTAATCAGGGCGGCAATCTTTTCTTTGTTTTGAAGCACTAGCTCTCGGAATGCGAATAAAACTTGAGTGCGCTTTGTTAATGAGCTATGTCGCCATTCGGCAAAGGCATTGGTAGCAGCAGCTACGGCAGTATCGACTGTTGCGGCATTACCGAATGCGACAGTCTTTGAGACTTTGCCTGTGGCCGGGTTATATACATCGCCACTTCGCTCTGGCTTAGATGTATCTAAAGCCCCGTTGATCCAATGCGTAATCTGATTCATACCCGCAATCTACTTCAGAGCATTAAGATGGCGCTACCTACTAGCTAAAAGGCCATAGTCATGACGACTCCGATTAATGATCCAGAAAAGCAAGCCTCAGTAAGTGCAGCAGACCATAAATATGTCTTTCATTCCTGGTCAGCCCAAGGCGCAATTAGCCCAATGCCAATCGCAAGTGGTTCAGGTTCAAGGTTTTGGGATCACGCCGGCAAGGTTTATCTAGATTTTTCTTCTCAATTAGTTTTTACAAACATTGGCCATCAACATCCTAAGGTCGTTAAAGCAATTCAGACCCAGGCCGAAGTGCTAACAACAATTGCCCCACAGCATGCAAATGAAGCCCGAAATGAAGCTGCGCAACGCATTGTTGAACTAGCTGGTTCTAACTTTGCCAAAATTTTCTTTACTAATGGTGGTGCCGATGCAATTGAGAATGCGATTCGTATGGCTCGCATGCACACTCACAAGCACAAAGTACTTTCAACTTATCGTTCGTATCACGGCAATACCGGTGCTGCAATAAATGCAACTGGTGATCCCCGTAGATTTCCAAATGAGTTTGCTTTTGGTCATGTTCACTTCTGGGGACCATATCTTTATCGAACTTCATTTTGGGCCAAAGACGAAGCCGAAGAATGCAAGCGCGCATTAGAGCATCTAGAGCAAACAATAATTTTTGAAGGTCCAAATACCATTGCTGCGGTATTACTTGAATCTGTTCCGGGTACTGCTGGTGTTTTAATGCCGCCTAAGGGTTATCTCGAAGGAGTTCGCGCACTCTGCGATAAATACAATATTTTGTGGATTGCCGATGAAGTTATGTCAGGCTTTGGCCGCACCGGTAAATGGTTTGCATATCAGCACAGCCAAGTAGTGCCAGATCTGATCACTTTTGCTAAAGGCGTTACTTCGGGTTATATCCAACTCGGTGGTGTTGTTATTAGTGAGCCAGTATCAAAGACATTTGATGAGCGGGTATTTGCCGGTGGCCTGACCTATATGGGTCATCCGTTGGCTTGTGCAACTGCGGTTGCAACCATCGATGTTATGAAGGAAGAAAAAATGCTTGAAAACGCCACCATGATTGGCGAGAAAGTTTTAGGGCCAGGGCTACATGAATTAGCTAAGAAACATAAGATTATTGGTGATATTCGCGGCGCAGGTGTCTTCTGGGGCGTTGATCTTGTTAGCGATCGTGAAACACATGAACCACTAGCTCCATATGGAGCTTCGAGTGCAGCAATGAATGAATTAGTGGCAGCTTGCAAGAAGAACGGTTTAATGCCGTTTAATAACTTCAACCGGATTCATTTATGCCCACCTTGCAATATTTCGGTTGAGGATGCGCAACTTGGCCTCGAGATTTTAGATAAGTCATTGACTGAAATCGCCAAATACTACACAGGTGCTTAATCTAAAAAGCATTTAGCAAAAGAAAAAAGGGCTGAGACAAAACGTCTCAGCCCTTTTTCTAACTTATTATAATTACGCTTCTACTTCATATAGATCATGTGAAATAAGATCAGCAATTACATCATGTTGATATTTTTTCCACCATTCAGCAATCTCGTCATTGTTGGCGAGTGCTTCATTTATTGCTCCATTATCGGCAAGGCCTTTAAAGTGCTGGATTGCAACGAGATGTCCGACATCCTTACCAGCAGATCCTCCTAAAATTTCGAAAGAGCTAACTCCAGCTTTGAGGCATATGTCTTTGAACTCATTCATACGCTTTAGGACTTCAGTTCTTTTACCAGCGTGAGGTTTCCAGATTGTTATTTCAACCGCTTTTGCCATTTTTGCCCCCTTAAATTTTTCTCCGATTTGGAAAAAATTGTTTTGAGTTACGCGTGCTCTCCGCCTGTGTGGGCGAAAGTTTTATTCGTGATCTGCCACTTTCCATCAAGGATTGAAAGTGTGAAGTAGTCAGTAAATGAGAGAGTCCCCCAGAATCCTTCTTCCTTGATGGTTGCCAT
>CAZFZK010000149.1:0-2957 GCA_964523605.1 uncultured Candidatus Planktophila sp.
TCATCGATGGCTTCATGATTCAAGGTGGCGACCCACTAGGTCAAGGAACTGGCGGCCCAGGTTATAAATTTGCTGATGAATTCCATGGCGAATTAACTTTTGATCGCCCTTACATCCTGGCGATGGCCAACTCCGGCCCAGGAACTAACGGCTCACAGTTCTTTATTACAGTGGCTCCAACAACATGGTTAAACCGTAAGCACAGCATCTTTGGTGAAGTTAAGGATGCAGCTAGCCAAGCCGTTGTAGATGCGATTGCGACAACAAAAACTGGTGCACAAGATCGTCCAGTTACGCCAATCAAAATTAATTCAATAACAGTCGCGTAAGTAACTAAGAATTAATTTTTAATAACTATCCGTGTTAAATAAACGCACTGCAACAAATGCGTTAATTTTAATTATCTGCGCTGCTTATTTAGCCCAGCAATTAGTGCCAGATTTGCAATCGCAGTTGTTGCTACCTGGCCGAGATTATTTGCAATACTCAAATGAGTGGTATCGATTAATAACAGTCGCACTTACTCACGGCGGGTTAATGCATCTTGGATTTAATATGTATTCGCTTTTTTTACTTGGAACTCCAATTGAATACGCATACGGAAGAAATAAATTCTTAATAATTTTTATGGTTTCTATTTTAACCGGCTCACTTGCTTCAGTATTTTTAAACACCTCGAATCACGCCTCAGTTGGTGCATCAGGTGCGATCTTTGGTTTATTCGGAGCATTTCTAATCGTTGGAAAAACTATCGGGGCCAATGTTCGCGAGATTGCAATAATCATCGGCTTGAACTTCGCACTCGGATTCATTCTGGGCGGGGTCGACTGGCGCGCGCACTTAGGTGGGTTAGTTGGCGGGGCGTTAGCTGCCCAGTTAATCCTGGTTCGCCGCCGCTAGTTTTTGGCTAAATTTCCGGCCTAGTATTTCTGGCCTAGTTGCTGGCCTAATTACATGGCTGTAATTCTCCACATCTGTGGAGATCTTTGTGGATAACTGGCTAAAAGGGGCGAAACTAGCGCCACTTAGTGGCTAGCGAGAAGCCAAAAGCGATAAATGCGAAGCCGACCAACATATTCCAGGCGCCAATATTAGGAATTGGGTACTGGGTTTGGCTGACGTAGAAAGTCACGATCCAGAAAAGACCAACCAAGAATGAACCAACCATTGTCGGAGCTAGCCATTTTGGGCTCTCCAGTGGGACATGTGGAGCGTGGTCAACAACTTCTTGAACATGAGCGTGCTGCTCTTGAACCTTTTTACGCAATTTGGACTTAGGCATGTCGCCAAGGGTAACAGGGCGGGGCAAAATATCAACCGCGTCAATGCTGTGAGTACGCCAGAATTGCCCCATGGCCACCACCAAGATTCTTGTCGTAGATAACTATGACTCCTTTGTTTTTAACTTGGTGCAGTACTTAGGCCAACTCGGCGCTGAGACCACTGTTGTTAGAAATGATGAAATCTCAGTTGAGGCAGCTACCGAGTACAACGGAGTCTTGATTTCACCAGGACCTGGAACTCCAGAGGCGGCCGGCATAAGTATTCCAATGATCAAATTTTGTGCCGCGCAAAAAATTCCATTGTTTGGAGTTTGTTTAGGGCATCAGGCAATTGGTGTCGCCTTTGGTGCCACAGTTTCGCGAGCACCAGAGTTAATGCACGGAAAAACATCCGAAATTATTCATAACCGCGAAGGCGTATACGCAAATTTACCTTCACCGTTTACTGCAACTCGTTATCACTCATTAGCTATTGAGCGAGACACCGTGCCAGATGAATTACAAATAACTGGTCAAACCGAAGGTGGCATAGTCATGTCAGTTCGACACAAGTCGCTGCCAATCGAAGGCGTGCAATTTCATCCAGAGTCAGTTTTAACTGAACACGGTCATGCAATGTTAGCTAATTGGTTAACTGAGTGCGGCGATAAAGATGCACAAACCAAAGCTGTTGGATTATCACCAGTAATCGGCACTCGCGGTTAAGGAGCTTTATTAATGGTGATCGTTACTGATTCACCAATCGTGCGAGTAGCGCCAGCTTCTGGGAACTGACGAATTACAACACCAATTGCTTGTGTTGAATCGTAATCATTAAACTCTTTTATTAAGAAATTAGAATTTATCAAAATTGCGCGAGCTTGAATTGCCTCAACTCCAATCAAATTAGGAATTTCAACTTCACCATTTGCAATCGTTAAGACCACACCAGTACCAGCTGTAACAGTGGAACCCATTTCAGGATAAACCTCGAGCACTGTTCCTTGTGGTTTATCTGACGGGGAAACTTCAGTTTTAGCGACAACTAATCCAACCGAAGTAAGCACTGCGCGGGCATCACCGAGTGATAAACCAATTAAGCCATCAGGAACCATCGCATCGCCTGGTCCATCCGAAATTGTGATTACTACTGCTGAACCTTTCTTAGCTTGCGAAGTTGCTACCGGTATCTGGTTAGCAACTCTTCCAACTGGAATCTGTGGGTCATGTGCTCGCTGTACCGTAACTACATAATCACCCAACTGAGCTTTCGCTTCAGATTCAGTTAACCCAATTACATTGGGCACAGAATTAGACGGACCACCAGTAGTGCCGGTGTTAGATAAATTCAAACCGAACAGGGCCGCGCCGCTAATAATTAGCACTCCAATAAAACCAAACACTAAAGTTTTTCGAGTTATCGGCTTGCGCGCGATTTTTGCTTTTACAACTTGGCCACCATGAATACGGAATAAATCATCAAGCATTAAACCGGCGCTCTGATAACGATCTATTGGTCGCTTTGCTAATGCAACCGAAAGCATTACATCAATACCCTCGGGCAAACCAGGTAAAACCGAACTTGGTAATGGAAATTCACCAGATACATGTTGGTATGCAATAGATACCGGGGTGTCACCAGTAAACGGCGGCTGTCCGGTAATTACTTCATACAACAAACAACCAGTTGAATAA
>CAZFZK010000150.1:0-2947 GCA_964523605.1 uncultured Candidatus Planktophila sp.
AGAAAGTATTGCTCGACTGGAGTAAATATTTAATCAATCATATTGATGAGATCGCTGAGTTAATCTCTGATGAAACTGGCAAGCCATTAAGTGATGCCAAATTAGAGGCCGCTCTTGCAATCAATCATGTTGGTTGGGCTGCTCGCAATGCTGAATATGTAATGAGTCCAGAACATCGTTCTCCTGGTGCCATCATGGCAAATATGTCTGCCCGTGTGGAACATTCACCGGTTGGAGTTGTCGGAGTAATCGGTCCTTGGAATTATCCGATATTTACTCCCCTGGGTTCAATTACTTACGCACTTGCTGCAGGTAACACTGTTGTTTTCAAACCAAGTGAACTAACTCCTGCGGTTGGAGTTTGGCTGGCAGATTCTTTTGCGCAAGTTGCACCTAGCGAAGATATTTTCCAAGTGATTACCGGCTTTGGAGACACCGGTCGATACTTATGCGAAAGCGAGATAAATAAATTAGCTTTCACTGGTTCAACCAAAACAGCTAAATTAGTTGCTGCCACTTGTGCGGCAAATATGATTCCTGTTGTACTCGAGTGCGGTGGAAAAGACCCAGTAATTGTTGCTGCAGATGCCAATATTAAGGCGGCAGTCGAAAATACTTTATGGTCTGCCATGTCCAATGCTGGGCAAACATGCATTGGTGCAGAACGGGTTTATGTAGATGAAAAGATTGCGGATCGCTTCATTGAACTTTTCGTAGCAGAGGCCGAAAAGATTACTGCAGGTGCACCAGGTGCTGGTAACTATGGCCCCGCAACTATGCCTGAGCAACTAGAAATTATCTCGGCTCATATCGCCGATGCGCTAAAGCGTGGCGGTAAAGCACTTCTAGGCGGTAAAAAATCTGTACAGGCGCCTTACGTTCAACCAGTGGTTTTAGTAGATGTACCCGAAGATGCAATTGCCATGACCGAAGAAACCTTTGGGCCAGTAATTATCATCAATCGCTTTCACTCGATTGATCATGCTATTCGGTTAGCTAATGCGAGCAAATATGGGCTCGGGGCTGCGGTTTGGTCAAAGCGCCAAGGCAAGAAGATCGCATCACAATTACATTGCGGAATGGTTGCAGTGAACTCAACTATTTCTTTTGCCGCAATTGCTTCTGTGCCATTCGGTGGCGTGAAAGATAGTGGCTATGGTCGTATTCATGGCCCTGAAGGAATTTTGGAATTTACTTACCCTCGTACCGTGGTGCGCGCAAGATTCCAATTACCTCTGGCGTTTACTAGTTTTAATCGTTCTTATTTCAGCGACAAATTAATTGTGCGCGCGATTAAAATTCTTAAAGGTCGGCTCGGTTAGTTTCCACTGAAGTAATTTTTGATCGCCTTATTTTCTAACAGAGCAAATTCTGATTTAAAACGTTAAAAGCGCGGAGCGTTTCGCGTGCGTTCAGTACGTGGTCCACGCTGATTTTTCTTGCTCCAACAAGGTGTATGCCAATGACGTCGAGATTCTTCATCATGCTCTAACCATGCAACAATATGTGGCGTAGCCATCGGAATTATTTGATCACAACCTGGGCAGCGATATGGTTTATTAGATGATGAACCAGTTAATTTTCTAACTACATAAGTACCATCGCTATGTTCTTCAATACTTTCATTAGAAGTATTAATCTCGCGCTCAGGATCCTGGGGTCGCTTCCCTTTGGGATAGTTGCGGCGCGGGCTCATGGTTCATTTTCTCGCATTTTTCACCTTCTTGTGACAGGCTGGAGCCATGAAGGTGATTGAAGTTAACGGCCTCGTAAAGTCATATGGCGACTTCAAAGCCGTCACTGGTATCGATTTAACGATTGAAGCTGGTGAGATTTTTGCTCTGCTAGGCCCAAACGGTGCCGGTAAAACCACATCCGTTGAGATCCTGGCCGGTTTTCGTGAGCGAGATGCTGGCTCAGTTAGCGTTCTGGGGTTTGACCCAGCCACCAAAGGCGATGCTGGTCGAGCTTGGCGTAACCGGATCGGAATTGTTTTACAGACCGCTTCAGATGCTGGTTCATTTAAAGTGCGCGAAATTGTTAAGCATTTCAGTGCCTTCTATGCCAACCCACGCGATGTTGATCAAGTTATTGAATCTGTTGGACTCTCAACAAAACGCGATTCATTAGTTCTGGAATTATCTGGCGGCCAACGGCGCCGACTAGATGTCGCACTAGGAATAATTGGAAATCCAGAATTACTTTTCTTGGACGAACCAACTACCGGATTTGATCCTGAAGCGCGTCGAGCATTTTGGTCACTTATCCGTGATTTGAAAGCTGGCGGCACCACAATCTTGTTAACCACTCACTATTTAGATGAAGCAGAAGAATTAGCCGATCGTGTCGCGGTTATTGCTGCTGGAAAAATCCTCGAAGTTTCTACTCCCGCGCTACTTGGTGGTCGCAGTACCGCTAAAGCGACAGTTTCTTGGATGGGTCCTAATGGGGTTCAAATTGAAGAAAGTGAAAACCCAACTGCAGTTGTAAATAGATTAGCGGCACAATTTAATGGCGATATTCCAGAGCTAAGCATTACTCGCCCATCGCTAGAAGATATTTACTTAAAAATGATTGGCGGCCAGCATGAATAAAGTTCCAAGCACCATAAAACTAGGTTTGTTACGTGGCCAGATGGAGATAATTCAATTTAGCCGACAGAAAGAAGCAGTAGTTTTCACGATTTTCTTCCCAGTAATTTTGTTAGCAATTTTTGGAAGCGTCTTTAAAGATTCTCTTGATGCCAGTACCGGTGTGACATTTAGCCAGTATTTTGTCGCTGGCATGATCGCTTCAGGTTTAGTTAATACCGGCTTTCAGAATATTGCGATAAATATTCCACTCGAACGTGACATGGGCGCAATTAAACGACTTCGAGGCACACCTTTACCGATTACCAGTTACTTCATCGGTAAAGCAATCTCGGTCTTTGCCAGCATGGCAGTGC
>CAZFZK010000151.1:0-2913 GCA_964523605.1 uncultured Candidatus Planktophila sp.
GGCTCGCATAGCGGCCGAGTGCACCGGTCTTGAAAACCGGCAGGTGAAAGCCTCGAGGGTTCAAATCCCTCGCCCTCCGCCAGTTTTATTTAATACCTATTACCAGCATGCTTTCTTGTGGCTGAATTCATAGCGCTCAAGCAAGGCATCGCCTAGCGCGTAGAAAGCCATGAGAGGACACTTCGCCTTAGTGTTTTATGAGTAAAGAACTAAGGGAGTCGTGAAATATGTCGGGAGTTTTCTCACCGGGCCGCGCCAAGATCAAAGAGCGCACCCTTCGCACCGATAAATGGTGGCTTGAACCTGCGATTACTTTCGGAGTTTTGTTCTCTTTCATAATCTACGCAACTTTCCGCGCATTTGAAGGCGCTAATTACTACAAAGACCACCTAATCTCACCTTTCTACTCACCTTGTTTATCGCAGGCTTGTGTTCCTGAAGCAACTATTTTCGGATTCACACCAGTTAGTGCAGAAATATTTAACTTCGCACTTTCACCAGCTCTAATTATTTTGATTTTCCCACTTGGTTTCCGTATGACTTGTTATTACTACCGCAAGGCTTACTACCGTTCATTCTGGATGTCACCACCTGCATGCGCAGTTGCTGAACCACACACTAAATACACTGGCGAAACTCGCGCACCACTTATCTTGCAGAACGCACACCGCTGGTTCTTCTACGCCGGTTTAGTTTTTAACGTATTCCTAACTTACGATGCAATTATTTCGCTTAAAAATGTCGAAGGACAATGGGGACATTTAAGTGTTGGTTCTATTGTTTTGATTCTCAGCTCAACTCTTTTGTGGTTCTACTCATTGTCTTGCCACACTTGCCGTCACACAATTGGTGGCCGCTTGAAGAATTTCTCAAAACATCCACTGCGCTACAAGTTATGGACTCGCGTTTCAATTCTTAATCATTACCACCAACAATTTGCGTGGTATTCATTAGGAGCAGTTGCTTTCGCTGATATTTATGTTCGCCAAGTTGCAACTGGCGCCTGGACCAATTTCTACTTCTTCTAAAAGGGGCACGAGTAAATGACAAACATGGAACGTCATAGTTACGACGTACTAATCATTGGCGCAGGTGGCGCTGGTCTACGTGCTGCCGTTGAAGCTCGCGAAGCAGGTCTACGCGTAGCAATCATCTGTAAATCACTATTCGGCAAAGCCCACACCGTTATGGCTGAAGGCGGCGCAGCTGCCTCAATGGGTAACGTAAACGAAAAAGATAGTTGGAAAGTTCACTTTCGCGACACAATGCGTGGCGGAAAATTCCTAAATCATTATCGGATGGCTGAACTACACGCCAAAGAATCACCAGATCGTATTTGGGAGCTAGAAACTTGGGGCGCACTCTTTGATCGCACCAAAGAAGGAAAGATTTCACACCGTAACTTCGGTGGGCATGAGTATCCACGCTTAGCTCACGTTGGCGATCGCACAGGTTTGGAATTAATTCGCACAATGCAGCAAAGAATTGTTGCACTTCAACAAAAAGATGGTCGCGAAACTGGCGACATGGAAAGCCACATTAAAGTTTTTGCTGAATTAACCATTACTGACATTCTTAAAGAGAATGGCAAAGTTGCTGGCGCTTACGGATACTGGCGTGAAAGCGGAAGTGAAGTTTTATTCGAAGCACCAGCAGTTGTAATTGCAACTGGTGGCGTTGGTAAAACTTTCAAAATTACTTCTAACTCTTGGGAAGGCACTGGCGATGGCCATGCACTTGCTCTAAAAGCTGGCGCCAACTTAGTTGATATGGAATTCTTGCAATTCCATCCAACCGGAATGGTTTGGCCACCATCTGTTCGCGGAATTTTAGTTACCGAATCAGTTCGCGGTGAAGGTGGCGTTTTAACAAACAATTTAGGCGAGCGTTTCATGTTTAAGTACATCCCCGATGTATTTAAAGATAAGTACGCCGATAATGAAGCCGAAGCGGATCGTTGGTATTTAGATCAAGATAACAACCGACGCCCGCCAGAATTATTGCCTCGCGATGAAGTTGCGCGTGCAATTAACAGCGAAGTTAAAGCTGGTCGCGGCACCGAACACGGCGGCGTATTCCTAGATGTTTCAAAGCGAATCCCAGCTGATGTAATTAAAAAGCGTTTGCCATCTATGTGGCATCAGTTCTACGAGTTAGCCGGCGTTGACATCACCAAGGAAGCAATGGAAGTTGGCCCAACTTGTCACTATGTAATGGGCGGCGTCGAAGTAGAGCCAGATAACGCAGCAGCTATTGGGGTTCCGGGGCTATTTGCTGCGGGCGAAGTTGCTGGTGGCATGCACGGCTCAAACCGTCTTGGCGGAAATTCACTTTCCGACCTTTTGGTATTCGGTCGTCGCGCCGGAATGGGTGCCGTCGAATATGTAAAGAACAACGGAGCTAACCCAGTTAGTGATGCATCTGTGAAAGCAGCCGCAGCTCGAATTGAAGCGCCATTCTCACGTGAAGGCGGCGAGAATTCATATTCACTACATGCTGAATTACAAGAAGTCACTCATAACTTAGTTGGAATTATCCGAACCGGTGCTGAAATCGAAGAAGCAATTGTAAAGATTGCAGATATTCGAAAGCGCAGCGCAAACGTTTCTGTTTCAGGTGGACGTAAGTTCAATCCTGGTTTCCACTTAGCTTTCGACTTAGACAATATGTTGTTAGTTGCTGAAAGCACTGCCAAGTCAGCGCTTCGTCGCGAAGAATCACGCGGCGGACATACTCGCGATGACTTCCCTGGCATGGATACAACTTGGCGTCAGGTAAACAACATTTCATCATTTGATGGCAAGCAAGTAAATGTGAAATCACAACCACTACCGCCGATGCCAAAAGAACTATTCGAACTCTTTGATATTCACGAACTCGAGAAATACATGACACCGGAAGAAATTGCGAAAG
>CAZFZK010000152.1:0-1831 GCA_964523605.1 uncultured Candidatus Planktophila sp.
TGTTCGCGCGACAACGCTAAATGGTGCGCGCGGAGTGGTTGTAGATCTTGCCAAGACCAACCCAACTAACTGGAAGAAAACCAAGCCAGCATTTAGCGGCAAGGCTGTCGATGCCGTTATCTACGAACTTCACGTGCGCGATTTTTCAATCGATGCATCAAGTGGAATTCCAGCGGCTCATAAGGGCAAGTACCTAGCCTTTACCAACGTAAACACCTCAAATAACGGCCAAAAGACTGGTATTTCAGCGATTAAGGACCTAGGCGTTACTCACGTTGAGTTGCTGCCAATCTTTGATTACGCATCAGTTGATGAAGCTAATCCAACATTTAACTGGGGCTATGACCCAATGAACTACAACGTTCCGGAAGGTTCATATAGCTCTGACCCAACTAAGCCAACTGCTCGAATCACAGAGTTGAAGCAAGCAATTCAAGCGATGCACGATCAGAAGTTGCGCGTGAACATGGATGTTGTTTACAACCACGTTTATAACGCAGGTGCATTTAGCCAAGAGTCAATCGTGCCGGGCTACTGGTTCCGTACTGATGAAACCGGTTCGCTAACTAATGGCAGCGGATGCGGAAACGATGTTGCATCAGAGCGCCCAATGGTTCGCAAATTTATTGTTGACTCAGTTAAGTACTGGGCTAGTGAATATAACCTCGACGGTTTCCGATTCGACTTAATGGGTTTGATGGATATTAAGACCATTAACGAAATCACGGCAGCTCTTAAAGTTATTGATCCAACTATTATCGTGATCGGTGAAGGTTGGACCATGGGAACTTTGCCAGCTGATCAAATGGCTAATCAAATAAACATTGCTAAGTTAAACAATGTTGCGCACTTTAATGACCAGCTTCGTGATGGCCTTAAGGGTTCAGTTTTCAATGCAAGTGATACTGGATGGGCAACTGGCAAGATCAGTGCAGCATCTGATATCACTGCTGGCATCGTCGGAAACACTGACTACAGCGCAGCATTTCTAACTAAGTGGACCACAACTGCGCCAGGACAGTCTGTTAACTATGTTGAGTCACATGACAACTTGTCATTGGCCGACAAACTAACTGCCAGCGTTAAGGGTGTGACACCTGCAGGCGTTGCGCAACTAAGCCAGTTCGCATCTTCGGTTGCATTCTTGTCACAAGGTGTGCCGTTCTTGCAGGCGGGCCAAGAGTTCCTGCGCTCTAAAAATGGCAATGAGAACAGCTATAACGCAGATGACGCCACTAACTCTTTGAAGTGGTCAACCAAAGTGAAATACGTGGCCACAACCAAGTATTACCAAGGGTTATTCGCATTGCGCGCTGCTCACCCAGCTTTCCGCATGACTACAACCGCGCAAGTTAAGGCGAACCTCAAGTTCCTTAAGACTACTAACGATGTAATCGCGTATTCACTAAACGGTAAGGCCGTTAAAGATAAGGCGAACACAATCGTGGTTATTCATAATCCAAATCCAGGTGCCACAGTTGTGTCACTACCAAATGCCAAGAAGTGGGCGATCGTAGTTAAGGGCGGCGTTGCCGGCACCAAGACAATCGAATCAATCACAGCTGGCAAAGTAAGTGTTGCTGGTCAAACCACAATGGTGCTGACTCAGTAATTTGTTACACAAAGTAGTTTTGCAAAAAGCTACATAGCAATGAAGATTCATGATAGAAAAGGCTCCTCAGGAAGTAATTCCCGAGGAGCCTTTTCGTATTGGACTCAGGCTTTAACCAAAGTCGCCGTGATCGCGGCGACTTTGCCTTTTCTCGCTCGCAGGATCACAAATTGCCTGTGTATTAACCGAGAAGTGATTAATCGATGTAGGCCACATCGG
>CAZFZK010000152.1:1841-2912 GCA_964523605.1 uncultured Candidatus Planktophila sp.
GAACGCCCGGCAGATAAAAGTCCATCGATTACTCGATAGCGATTAGGGATCACAACACGTTGGACAACCTATGCGCGCAGCTAAGGCACTTCGCAGAAACACAGAATGCCTGTGTATTAACCGAGAAGTGATTAATCGATGTAGGCCACATCGGCAAGTACGATTTGCTTATGAGTATGAGCACCTGTGAATGCGGTCAACCGCTGGCACTTGATGCGATGAAGTGTCCGAAGTGCGGCAAGAAGTTCACGATCGAACCGCGCTTTACGGGTTTTGAAATACCTGAGCCACCTATTGATCAATGGCGCGAAGAGCTTTCGGTTAAACGCGAATACACCGAAGAGAGTTTGGCTGAAGTAAAGCGCGAGGCTGAAATGCGTAAGAAGAACAAGGGTAAACGCACGCCCGCTAAATCAAAGGCCAAGAAGAGTTCGCCATTTTTGGGCATTAAGCGGGGCAAGAATTCAGGCAAGAAGCCGACCCCAAAGCCGCGCAAGAAACCACGTGACTTCGCGCCTTCTATTAGCAGAAGTTCGCGAACTAACTGGCCCGCCCTAATTCTCACGGCAATTGCATTGTTCTATGGCGTTCGCTTAATTGATTCGAACTCGTTCTATTTCACCGATAACGCAGGCTACTTAACGATTGGCCTAGTGGGCCTGACCTCGATCACCAGCATCATTGCTTTCATTAATCGTAACTTCTTCGAGTCATGGCTCTTCAAAGTCGGCGAGATATCGCAAGGGCGGCAATACTGGCGCTTACTAACTAGTGGTTTCTTGCATGTTGATTTCTTCCACCTGCTTTTCAATATGTACGCGCTCTTCTCATTTGGATTCTTCGCCGAAGAGATCTTCAACGATTACTTCGGATACTCAGGCCCCGCAGCGCTTGTCATTTTCTATCTCGCTGCCATCTTCTTTTCAGATCTGCCAAGCCTTTTTATGCACCGCCGAAACCCGCTCTACTCAAGTGCCGGTGCATCAGGTGCGATCTCTGCGCTAATTGCTTTCGTCGTGTTGGCTAGACCAGATACACAGATTGGTTTTGCCGCAGCCCCTGGTTTAGGTG
>CAZFZK010000153.1:0-2894 GCA_964523605.1 uncultured Candidatus Planktophila sp.
TAGCTGGCAGAGTTGATGGGAAATGCTCTAGCGCTTCTAGGATTTCAATTTGAGACTCTTCTTCGATTCGTGCCCGCTCTAGCAATACTGGCAGCGAACCAACATTGTGGGTTCCAAAAACCACATCAACATAAGGCGCTTTCTTCAGGATTGTGGCTTGATCTTTTTGAGCTAAACAACCACCAACTGCAATCTGCATAGATGGATTGAGTTTCTTAACTGGAGCTAAGAAGCTTAGATTTCCGTAAAGTTTGTTGTCAGCGTTCTCGCGCACAGCACAGGTATTAAAAACGACTAAATCTGCTTGCTTTCCTGATTCCACTGGAACATAGCCATCTGCCTCTAATAATCCGGCAATACGTTCGGAATCGTGCACGTTCATCTGGCAGCCGTAAGTCTCAACCAGATATGTGCGCGTCATGCCCCTAAGCGTAATGGCAGCGGCAAAATCTCGGTATTTAGGCTTTTGCGATCGACTACCAGTACTTGATGGTTGGCTAAAACTGACCAATCGTCGTGGCCCCAGCCAGTAGATGAGATAACCACGCCATTTTCATCGCTGCGATATCTCAATTCATAATGTGAATCTACAGTCCATTCAGTTTGATCGGCCACGTTGAATTCGCACGCGGCTATTAAATAATCTGGTGTAAGTAGCATGCAGTTAATGCTGGAGAAATCACAGTTGTCGCTGATCTTGGATACTGCGCTACGAAGTCCATCAACTAAACCATGTTTCTTAATCTCACTTAAGATTACGTAGAAATAACGTTCGCTATCGGTGCTGCCTTGTGCGCGATTGGCAAACTCAGAATCGATAAAGGCTTCAACTGATGCTGCAGGGCGAATAGTGCCGTTATGCATAAAGCTATAAGTGCCATCAACAAAGGGATGATTGTTCTTAATATCAATAGTTAGACCTTTAGATGCTAATCGCAAATGAAGAAGTCCAGAATCTGCTGGACGATCTTTCACATCTGAAAAAGTAGAACTAGCTACCGCGCGCTCTAGATCGACAGTGCGTGAAACATCACCGCTTTTGTCAATGGAGGTTATCCCCCAGCCATGCTTATGTTCATCGGACATCGCGACGAATTTCTCAAAACCTTCGCCCACAATTTCGGCAAAGGTAGTATCTGAACTTGCGGCATAACCAAGTAGTCGGCACATAATGGCGAACTTTACCTGTTTTACTTAGATTTAGTTAGCCGAATCGGTTCTTGCCCACGCGCGATTAGACGTTCAAAATGCGCTTCACGCTTTTCATTAAAGCGATCTGAGTCAGCAGTTGCAGCAGTAAGGAAGGCGCTTAGTTCATCACGAGCAGCCTGACCATCAGCCGATAAATCCTCACGCCCAAAAACATTCCAGGAGCGAAGCACTGGCGCAATTACATCTTCTAGATGTTGTTGCATGTCATAGATGCCAGCTAGTGCAATACCGACAGATTTACGCGCGAAACCTGGCATACCCGCACCCGGCATATCAAAGTTAGTAACCACATCTGTAATAGCTCGCATCGCTGCATTCGGCTCGAGATCAAGTGCTGCACCCAGTAAGTTGCGATAAAAAATCATATGTAGATTTTCATCTAGAGCCACTCGTTGCAACATGCCTTCACAAATTGGATCATCTGAAATAAGTCCAGTATTGCGATGTGAAATTCGCGTTGCTAACTCTTGAAAAGAAACATAAGCCACTGTATGCAACATGTCATTTTCATACGGCTTTTGATAGCCCACTGACATGTGCGCCATACGCAAATCTTCTAGCTCATATGGATCTACGCCGCGCGTCGCCATTAAGTAATCGCGCATAACGATACCGTGGCGATTTTCTTCGGCGGTCCAACGTTCAATCCAGGTTCCCCAAGCACCATCACGGCCCATCGCAATCGAGATCTCAGTGTGATAGCTCGGTAAATTATCTTCAGTTAACAAATTTAAGACTAGTGAGTCCTGCGCAATGGGTGAGAGTTTTGAATCTTTAGCTTCCCAAGCATCACCATTTAGTGGACCAGCAAAGTTGCGACCTTCTGACCATGGGACATAGTCGTGCGGATACCAGTCTTTTTGGATCTTAAGGTGTCTCTCGAGTTCGACAGCAACTGCTGGCTCTAGATCGCGAATCAATCGCATTTGAATTGCTGGATCAAAACTCGTCATGACGCAACGGTACGTTGCTAAAAACTTACTCGCCAGTTAGAAATGAAGTGTTGGAGAGATTAGAGATTATCTTGAGCGCGTTTGTGTGCTGCTTCACTACGCCACTTTGCAATGGCAGCGTGATTTCCACTTAACAAAACCTCGGGGACTTCAATATCACGCCAATTGGCCGGCTTAGTAAATGATGGATATTCCACAAAACCATCTTCCATATGAGATTCCTCAACGATTGATTCCGGATTACCTAAAACTCCAGGAATCAAACGAGTTACGGCCTCAATTATCACCATCGAAGCAACTTCGCCGCCGCCTAATACGTAATCACCTATTGAAATCTCATGAACTCTGATGCCACGATCGCTATACGAAGGCGTCGAATAATACTGTCGTACTCGATCATCAATACCTTCATAGCGACCACACGCAAAAAGGAGATGTGATCGCTGGGATAATTCTTCAGCTATTCGTTGATTAAATCGTTTTCCACCCGGGGTGAGAATAATTAGATCGCACCCATCTGTAATCAAATTATCTAAAGCTTGCCCCCAAATTTCAGCTTTCATAACCATTCCGGCACCGCCGCCATATGGAGTGTCATCAACGCTGTGGTGATTATCGTTGGCGTGTTCTCTTAAATCATGTACCCCTATTTCAAGCAAACCTTTTTCTTGTGCTTTTCCTAATAGTGATAGTTCAAGTGGGGCTAGATATTCTGGAAATATCGAGATG
>CAZFZK010000154.1:0-2889 GCA_964523605.1 uncultured Candidatus Planktophila sp.
CCTGGCGTAACAGTTATTGAAGGACCGAATGCGGCCAGCGAGATAGCAGCAATTACTTGCGAAGTAGTTCTAAATGGCATTACCGGTTCGATTGGCTTAGGACCAACACTTGCAGCCCTCGAAGTAGGAAATATATTAGCTCTCGCAAATAAAGAATCACTCGTTGCTGCCGGTGAATTAGTAATGTCAAAAGCTGCAGAAAACCAATTAATTCCAGTTGATTCTGAACACAGTGCGATTTGGCAGAGCGCCATGGCGGGTAAGAAATCCGAAATTGCTAAGTTAGTTTTAACTGCCAGTGGTGGGCCGTTTAGAAATCGCCGCGATTTAAGCGAGGTTACGATTGCTGATGCGTTAGCGCATCCGACGTGGGCAATGGGCCAAGTTGTAACAATTAACTCAGCTACGTTAATGAATAAGTCATTGGAAATAATTGAAGCGCACTACTTATTTAACCTGCCATATCGCCAAATCGAAGCGGTAATTCATCCGCAATCAATTGTGCATTCAATGGTTGAGTACATTGATGGTTCTACTATCGCGCAATTAAGCCCACCAAATATGAAAGGCCCAATTGCCTACGCCATTAATTGGCCAGCACGACTACCGGTTGCCACCAAAGCAATGGATTGGACAGAGCAGCACACACTCGAGTTTGAACCAATCGATAATGAGCGTTTTCCAGTGATCGAACTTGCGCGCAGATGTGGCGAGATGGGTGGGGGATTGCCCGCAATTTTTAATGCCGCGAATGAAGTTGCAGTAGCTGCTTTCTTGGCTGGTCAGATTTCCTTCACTTCAATTATTGAAAGCGTTGATTTGGCCGTGCAGAAGTTAGGTTCGGCTGTGAATCCAATTAGAGATCTAGCTGATGTCAGTGCCATCGAGAATGATGCCCGTAAAGTAACGGGCGAGATTATTAAGAAAGTGGCGAAGTAATGGAATTTATCGGCATCTTGGCATTTGTGGCAGCACTGCTCTTCTCGGTCATGGTACATGAATTCGGCCACTACATAACTGCTCGTAAATTTGGCATGAAAGTTACTGAGTTTTTCCTAGGGTTCGGTAAGCGAATTTGGTCTACTCAACGCGGTGAAACTGAGTTCGGTATAAAAGCTATCCCGGCCGGCGGTTACTGCCGCATCTCTGGCATGACCGTTCGCGATGAAATGGATTCAGGCGAAGAAGATCGTGCTTTTGTAAAAGCATCCTCGGGGCGTAAGTTGATTGTGCTTGGCGCTGGCTCATTCCTGCATTTCGTTTTAGGTTTCCTTGTTTTACTTATTCTCTTTATTGGTGTTGGCACTAATCGCATTACACAGCAAGTTGCTCAAGTTTCAGACTGTATTCCAATTAGCACTGAGGCTTGTACAAACTCTTCAATTCCCTCGCCAGCAAAGGCAGCGGGTATTAAGCCTGGCGACTACATCATGGCTATTAATAATCAGCCGGTTGAGAATTGGTCTGAGGATGTTCAATTGATTCGCGATTCGGCTGGAAAAGAATTAACACTTTCGATTTATCGTGATGGTGAAAAGATCACTATTGCCGCAACTCCAGTTAAGCGAATCATAAATCGTGAAGTTCGAGGCGTTCTGGGCATTATTAATGAAGTTGCAAATGTGCGAAGTGACCCAGTTAAAGCGACTAAAGATTCGATTTCGTTAAGTAAAGAGTTTTTAGTTTCTAGCGTTAAATCATTAGTAGCTTTACCTGCCAAAATTCCAGCGCTTTGGGGGCAAACTTTCCAAGGCAAAGAACGCGATGCTGATGGTCTCGTTGGCATAGTCGGCGTGGCTGCAGTTTCTGGCCAAGTAACCGCATCTGACCAAATGACTTGGTCTGAACGTATCGGCGCCTTCTTACTAATTGTGGCCAGCCTTAATTTCTTTGTCGGAGTATTTAATTTATTGCCGATCTTGCCGCTAGATGGTGGTCACATGGCAGTTGCAATCGCCGATGAAATCAGGGCGTTTTTGGCTCGTTTGCGCAGAAAGCCAAGACCTAACCCAATCGATGTAACAGTGCTCACGCCAATTACGATGGTGGTCTTTGTTTTGTTGGCAGTACTGACCGTCATGCTCCTTGTGGCAGACATTATTAATCCAGTAAATCTAAATCTTTAGCGGTTAAGCCGCTCTTAGGGCAGAATAGCGACATGGTTGATCTTGGAATTCCTGCCGCACCTCCTGCCGCATTAGCCCCACGTCGCAAAACCCGCCAGCTTCAAGTTGGCAAAGTTGGGGTCGGCAGCGATTCACCGGTCAGCGTGCAATCAATGTGCACCACTTTGACCTCTGATGTAAATGCCACTTTGCAACAGATCGCTGAGCTAACTGCCTCTGGTTGTCAGATCGTGCGCGTTGCAGTGCCAAGCCAAGATGATGCCGATGCATTAGCGCAGATTGCCAAGAAATCTCAGATTCCAGTAATTGCAGATATTCACTTTCAACCAAAATATATTTTCGCAGCCATCGATGCTGGGTGTGCCGCAGTTCGCGTTAACCCTGGCAACATCAAGCAATTCGATGACAAAGTCAAAGAAGTTGCTAAGGCTGCCGGCGATGCTGGTATTCCAATTCGCATTGGTGTTAATGCAGGTTCACTTGATCCACGACTTCTTGCAAAGTATGGCAAAGCAACTCCAGAAGCGTTGGCAGAGTCTGCTCTTTGGGAAGCATCACTCTTTGAAGAGCACGGTTTTTCAGATATCAAAATTTCAGTTAAACACCATGATCCAGTAACCATGGTTAAGGCTTACCGATTGCTGGCTGCGCAAACTACCTATCCGTTGCACTTGGGCGTAACCGAAGCTGGTCCACTTTTCCAAGGCACAATTAAATCTGCAACTGCATTTGGAATTTTATTAGCTGAAGGAATTGGCGACAC
>CAZFZK010000155.1:0-2844 GCA_964523605.1 uncultured Candidatus Planktophila sp.
GATGCTGATTCGCTCTTGCGCCATTGTGTCGCGATCGCGAATTGTTACAGCGTTATCATCGAGAGTTTCGAAGTCAATCGTGATGCAATATGGAGTACCGATTTCATCTTGGCGACGATAGCGACGACCAATTGCGCCAGCATCATCAAAATCAACATTCCAATTCTTGCGAAGTGCTGTTGCGAGATCGCGTGCTTTCGGAGATAAATCCGCATTACGTGAAAGCGGCAATACTGCAACCTTCACAGGAGCGATGCGATGATCAAACTTAAGCACTGTGCGCTTTTCCATCTCGCCCTTAGCATTCGGTGCTTCATCTTCAGTGAAAGCATCCATCAAGAAGGTAAGTGCGCAGCGATCAACACCTGCTGCGGGTTCAATTACATAAGGTGTCCAGCGTTCGTTCTTCTCTTGATCAAAGTAAGAAAGATCCTTACCCGAAGCTGCAGAGTGCGCTTTAAGGTCGAAATCAGTGCGGTTTGCAATGCCTTCAAGCTCGCCCCATTCAGTGCCCGCAAATTCAAACTTGTATTCAATATCTGCGGTGCGCTTTGAGTAATGTGAAAGCTTCTCTTTCGGATGATCATAAATACGTAGACGATCTGGATTAATTCCGAGATCTTTATACCAAGCAAGGCGGTAATCGATCCAGTATTGATGCCATTCCTCATCAGTGCCAGGAACTACAAAGAATTCCATTTCCATCTGCTCGAATTCGCGAGTACGGAAAATAAAGTTTCCTGGCGTGATTTCATTACGGAATGACTTACCAATCTGACCAATACCAAATGGCGGCTTCTTGCGAGAGGTGGTCATTACTTGATCAAAGTTAATGAAAATACCTTGCGCAGTTTCCGGGCGTAGATAAGCCAAACCAGATTCGTCTTCAACTGGTCCAAGATATGTTTTCAACAAACCACTAAATTGTTTCGGTGTTGTGAACTGACCTTTGTTACCACAGGCTGGGCAATTAACGTCAGCAAGTGATTCAGGGGCTTTCTTATGCTTTGCTTGGTAAGCTTCTTCTAAATGATCTGCGCGATATCGTTTGTGGCAAGCAGTACATTCGGTTAGCGGATCGCTAAATGTTGCGACGTGACCTGATGCTTCCCAAACTTCGCGAGCTAATATCACACAAGAATCGATACCGACGATATCTTCACGACCCATAACCATGGACTTCCACCATTGGCGCTTAATATTATTTTTTAATTCAACTCCGAGTGGGCCGTAATCCCAAGATGCGCGTAAGCCGCCATAAATTTCTGAAGAAGGAAATACGAATCCGCGGCGCTTGGCCAGACTTACGATATTTTCTAAACGATCTACGGCCATTGGGGAAAACCTCATCCGGTGAATAAGAGCCGGTGAATATGGTTTTATCCATCCGGCTGGCTGTCGGCGCAACGCAACATTTTGTTGAATTACGTAAGCCGAATTTTACTCGGTAACTGGCAGTTCGTACGCACCTGGTTCATCAATGGCTAAAGCTAAAACTGGAATAGCCTCTAACTTCGCTCGATTAGAACTAAGGGCTCGACGATATGAACCAACATTTTGCCAACGTGTAACGATTGTCCAGAGCCCCAACTCATCTAGATTTTGGCCGATTTCTCCATCGATATAGCCAGGGGCTGCAGCCAGAGCTTTCAAAGCTACGCTCAATTGCGCCTCAAAATGAGCAGCCTGGCCCAGCGGAACCTCAAATCTGGCAATTGCGATCATGGGTTGAGCCTAGTGGAGTTGCCTATGGAAATGAAAATCATTTTCATTTGTGATACTTTTTCCATATGAACTTAGCTATCGGTCTTGCCGCACTTACTGTCCTTGCCACAACAGCTGGTGGTTTCCTAGCAATCAGATCGCGAGATCGCTTGCACTTAGTACTCGGACTTTCTGCCGGCTTACTTTTGGGTTTAGTAGCTTTTGATTTGCTGCCAGAAGTTTTCGAATTAAACACAGACACTTTCGGAAACGTGCCCGTTGTTTCAGTGGCATTTGTGGCCGGCTTTCTACTTCTGCATTTTGCGGAACAAATTTTTGGCTCACATGAGCCCGCTGAATCTGATTACGGACATGAGCATGACCACTCGGTAAACATTGCCGGCACCTTAGGTGCACTTGCAATGGGTGGCCACGTGTTCCTCGACGGTATTGCTCTCGGATTATCATTCAAAATTTCTAACGCACTTGGCGTTGCTGTTTTCATTGCAATTTTGTCACATGCATTTAGCGATGGACTTAACACAGTATCGCTACTAATTAAAAGCGGCCACTGGACAAAGCGAGCAATCATGTTGCTCGGCGTCGATGCCATCATGCGTATCGGTGGCGCAGCACTCGGCAGCTACATCACAATCAGCGATCCTTCACTTGGTATTTATTTAGCCCTCTTCTCGGGTTTTGTAATCTACTTAGCAACTTCACATATCTTGCCCGAAGCCCACTCTCGCCATCCTTCCAAATTAACAATGGTGGCAACTGTCATTGGTGTTGTTGCAATGTGGTTAATTGTCGGAAATATCGGCGGATAGGTATTTCATAGATGAGCCGTTCAAACCCAAGAGTACTTAGCACTTTAGAGCGAGCCGGCGGTTTTGCCAGCGCCCAAGAGGTTTACCAACTTATGCAACGAGAGGGCCAAAGCATTGGTTTAACTACGGTTTATCGCTCATTACAAAGTTTAGTAAATGACAAAATTGTCGATCTGCTAAGACGTGAAGATGGCGAGGCAATCTATCGCCTTTGTGGTGAAACCCATCATCATCACTTAGTTTGCAAAAGCTGCGGCGAAACCGTTGAAATCGAAGGCGGCGCGATTGAAAAATGGGCCTTAAATGTGGC
>CAZFZK010000156.1:0-1195 GCA_964523605.1 uncultured Candidatus Planktophila sp.
GAAAATACTGCTTTCACTTCGACTTTAAGAAACGGCACTCCTTACCTCTCGGCTCAGATTCAAGCTGCCGGTGATTTAGCTGGCAAGAAAGTTGCCGTAACTGTGAAGAGCAAGAGCGGCGAAGTTTTAATCCGAGAAGAAAAAGCAGTAACTAGCGATCATACTGATTTGGAATTTGCAGTACCAACTGCACAAATCTGGCATCCCCGCGGTCGCGGCCCTCAAACTCTTTATGATGTCGTGTTCACTCTAATTGCCGCGGACGGCAAAGAACTTGAAGTCGACACCAAACAAACTGGTTTTCGTCTAGTTGAACTAGACACTTCAGAATCAGCGCCAGGCAAAAATCACTTTGCTATAAAGGTTAATGGCGAACGGCTTTGGATCCGAGGCGCAAACTGGATTCCAGATGACCCGTTCCCAACGCGCGTTACTCGCGAGCGCTATCACCAACGCATCAAAGATATGTTGGAAGTAAATATCAATGGTATTCGCGTCTGGGGTGGCGGCCTTTACGAATCAGATGACTTCTACGATCTTTGTGATCAAGAAGGAATCGTAGTTTGGCAAGACTTCCTCTTTGCATGCGCGGCATATCCGGAAATTCCTGAAATGTTTGAAGAAGTCGAAGCTGAAGTTGACGAGAATGTTCGCCGCTTAGCCAGTCACCCATCTCTAGTTATTTGGAATGGTGGCAACGAATGTATTGAAGGTTTCCAGTATTGGGGTTGGCAGGAAGGACTAGAAGGGCGCCCTTGGGGTGAAACTTTCTACCTACAAACAATTCCTAACACACTAAAGAAAATAGATAACACTCGTCCATATATTCCTGGGTCCCCATTTAGTACACACTCAGATAATGTGAAATCTTTTGATTCGGGAACTATTCATATCTGGGATGTTTGGAATGAAACTGGATACGAACGTTACGAGCAATACTCCCCTAGCTTTGCCGCTGAATTTGGCTTCAATGGACCAGGTTCTTGGTCAATGCTTACGCGCGCAATCGGTACCGATGATTTAATCGCTACCTCACCTGAAGTTGCATATCACCAACGCGCTTTCGATGGCATGAGCAAAATCGCTGCCGGCTTATCTCGCGAGTTCGCTAATCCACCAACTCGCGGACACGCATGGTATTTCGCAGCAGCACTTGGTCAAGCGCGAGCTGTTGAAATCGGGCTAAAGCATTTCC
>CAZFZK010000156.1:1205-1550 GCA_964523605.1 uncultured Candidatus Planktophila sp.
TAGTCTCTACGAAACTTGCAGGGGTGCAATTCTGTGGCAATTCAACGACATGTGGCCTGCCATCTCTTGGGCAGTGTTGGACTACACCGGTTTCCGTAAATTGGCCTGGCATGCAATGAAGTCTGCCTACCAACCAAGGGCAATTGTCGTTGGCCGGGTTGATCAGGGTGCTCAAATTACTTTATTAAACGATCTGCCAGATCCATGGAAAACGAAGGTTGAACTTTCATTAATTGATAAAACTGGCGTTGTCGTAAAGACCCACACAATTGATGTAAACCTTGAACGCTATAGCGTTTCTCGCACACCCGCGACCGAAATATTTCCAGAGATTGCCAATGGGAA
>CAZFZK010000156.1:1560-2801 GCA_964523605.1 uncultured Candidatus Planktophila sp.
GATTCCAGCTCAGGAATCTCCGAAACATGATCTAGTCGCGACCGCGAAAATTAGTTCGGGAACTTTAAAAGTAGATGTTAAAGCCAAAACCTACATTCACGAACTCTCGTTTATGCCCGAGCTTCTAGCGTTAGGAACTCAAGTCGACTCTCAAATAGTTTCATTGCTTGCAGGCGAAACCCACACCTTCTCGGTCACTGGCGAAGCTGAAGATCTGGCCGAAATAGCGCTAAAGATTGACGACTTACTTTGGTCGCATAACCGAATTGTTAATCCATAATGCAGCTTTCGATTACCCAATGTGGCGCAATTGGAGATGGAGTTACTAACAACGCAAAACATATTCAAGCTGCAATAAACGAGGTAGCTGAAAATGGTGGTGGTCGGGTACTGATTCCCGCAGGTGGTTCATTCTTATCCGGTAGTTTTGAATTGCTACCAAAAGTTGAACTGCATCTCGAATCTGGCGCCATCTTGCTCGCAAGTGGTGACTATGCCGACTACTCCCCAGAGCATTCAATTGAGGTATTAACTGAAGGCGAAGTCAATGAGGTAGTTCTGCCTAGACGAGCCTTTATTGTTGGCTTTAGGGCTCATGGTGCAAGCATTACTGGGCTCGGAACAATTAACGGTAATGCAGATGCATTTATCGCAACACGAGGTGAATACATCCATCAGATGCGCGCCCCTATTGGTGGCCGAGATCAATACCTTGAGCGGCCGTTTACTATCTTTTTGATCGAGTCTTACGGCGTGAAAATGGTTGATGTGACTATTACTGATCCGGCTTTCTGGGCAGTCAGATTCACTGGTTGCAACAATTTAGATATTAACGGAATTCGAATTCTGAGCGATCTGATGGTTCCGAACGGTGACGGTATAGATATCGATCGTTGTCAGGACGTACGAATCACTAACTCTCATTTTGAGACTGCCGATGACTGCATCTCATTAAAATCTTGTGCCGGCACTGCGCAATACGGGTTAGTTGATAATGTCATAATCAATAGTTGCTTCTTCAAATCTACTTCAGGTGCCATCACTCTTGGCACTGAATCTGTTGGCGATATAACAAACGTGATTATTAGCGACTGCATTGTGCGAGATTCGCATCGCGGCTTTGCCGTGAGAGCTCGTGAGGGTGGCACCATTGCAAATGTTCTAATCACAGACTGCATTGTTCAAACTCGAGCATTTAGCGATATGTGGTGGGGTCACGGCGAAGCACTACACGTCACGGC
>CAZFZK010000157.1:0-2799 GCA_964523605.1 uncultured Candidatus Planktophila sp.
AGCCTTTGTGGTTCCGAGTGCGGAATCACCCTCAACGATAAATAATTCGGTGCGATTAACATCTTCAGAACGACAATCTGAAAGCTTGGTAGGAAGCGAAGATGACTCAAGAGCGTTCTTGCGACGTTGCAGATCTTTATGTGCGCGGGCAGAAATACGGGTACGAGATGCACCGGCAACTTTCTCAAGGATCAAACGGCCATTGGCCTTATCAATGCGCTTGGTTGTTGCAAAGAATTTCTTTACTTCTTCAGCAACTACTTCGCCAACAATGCGTGCTGCGGCCGCGGTACCTAAAACTTCCTTAGTCTGACCTTCGAACTGTGGTTCAGACATACGAACTGTCACCACCGATGTAAGACCTTCGAGGATGTCATCTTTAATAACATCGGCTTCGTTCTTCTTTAAGGTTCCAGTGCTGCGCAGGGTCTCGTTAAAGACCTTAGTAAGCGCTTTTTCAAAGCCAGTCATATGCGTTCCGCCCTTTGGCGTTGCAATGATGTTCACAAATGAGCGGTTGGTGTGAGCAAACTCGTTGCCCCACTTAAGGGCAATATCAACCAACATGTCGCGCTCAACTTCAGTTGAAACCATATGGCCTTGATCATCTAGAACCGGCACAGTCTCTTGGTAATGACCTTGGCCAGTTAAGCGAATAACTTCGCCGATGCCCTGATCTGGTTGCAAGAATTCACAGTATTCCGAAATTCCGCCTTTGTGATAAAAAGTTTCAGTGGTTTTTGTCTTAGTACGATTGTCATTAACAATTAATGTTAAGCCAGGCACCAAATAAGAAGTTTGGCGAGCGCGTGCATAAATTTCTTCGATATCTAGCTCGGCATCCTTAAGGAAAATCTGGCGATCACTCCACCACTTAATGCGAGTACCAGTGACTTTCGCCGAAACTTTACCGATCGTGCGCAAACCTGATTGTGGAGTGAAGCTTGCCTTAGGGCCTTCGCCTTCGAACACACCAGCTACGCCGCGCTTAAATGACATCCAATAAATTTTGCCGTTGCGATCTACTTCAGCATCAAGGCGTTCAGCTAACGCGTTAACAACTGAGGCACCAACACCATGCAGACCACCGGATGCAGCGTATGAGCCGCCACCGAATTTTCCACCTGCGTGTAATTTTGTAAGAACAACTTCAACGCCAGTAAGGCCAGTCTTTGGTTCCTTATCAACTGGAATTCCGCGACCATCATCGTGCACTTCAACTGAACCATCGGCTTCAAGATTGATATCGATTTTCTTGCAATAACCAGCAAGAGATTCATCAACTGCGTTGTCGATAATTTCCCATAGACAATGCATTAAGCCACGTGAATCAGTCGAACCGATATACATACCTGGGCGCTTGCGAACGGCGTCGAGGCCCTCTAGTACGGCTAGATCTTTGGCGGTATAGGAATCTTGCACGCCTTCTTCATTAGTAGCCACGGGGGTGAAGATTATCTGCGACCTGGGATTTGACCCGTTAAGCGCGCCGAATGGATCTCAAATAGTGAATTTATCGCTCAATTTTCAGTGAATTAACAGGTAATTAACGAATAAATATTTATTTTAACGAGCGGGGAATAACCAAGGTGTGGTTTGCTGTTCCCCTAGGTGAACGACTATTCGCTTAACGAAACGGAGAAAACATGACCGATCAGCTAATCCTCGAAGCAACCCCTCTTAATGCGGTTGATCGTTGCGATCGCTGTGGTGCCCAGGCTTATGTGCGCGCGGTTTTGTTATCTGGTGGCGAACTCTTGTTCTGTGGTCACCACGGCAAGGAATACGCTGAAAAGCTAAAGCAAGTTTCAGCGAAGATCCAAGATGAGACCGACAAATTAGTCGACGTCTCTTCTAACTAAAGCGCCTTAATTTCTACTCGCCCTAATCCTTTTATCTCAACTGCGTAGTTATTTCCTGCCGCTAAATGTAGACCTTTAGTTGCCGAGCCACTAAAAACAATCGATCCGGCTGGCAACTTAACACCGTTTTCAACTAATACTTTTGAAAGCAGCACAATAGCTAGCCAAGGATTTCCGCGGATTGCAGTAAGCGGCGCTGTTTCAACTTCGGTCTCATTTTCAAATACTTGCGCAGTTAAATTCGCTAAGTTCGCTTCATGTGCTGCAACCCAGTGACTATAAACAAAAGCAGCAGCTCCGGCATTATCGGCAATCGCATCATTGGCATAAATCTGCGCCTGGCCATAGCGATAATCAAAGATCTCAATTCCCGCTGCGACATGGCTGACGTAATCTAAAACTTCTGAGGGATGAATTTCAGCAGAGATCTCTTTGCTTATTTTAAAAACTACTTCTGCTTCAGCTCGTGGATAGATGTAGTTCGCAGTTTTAATCGAATCAGTTAATTGCATGGCATCGGTTAAATAGCCAAAAATCATTACTGATGTTGGTTCTGCACTATTTGGAGAATCGAGCGCTCCCCCAACTTTCACGCCCAAAACTCTCTCGCCGGCTTCTAAGCGGTATGCCAGCTCGTTCTCGCGGATATCACGAGCTTTCTTTGCTATAGGCGCAAATGCCATACAAGGCTTAACTAGTTCGCGTGCATTCCGTAAAGATTCGGCAAATAGTTTTACATATTCTTTATGTGAACCATCGCAGCGAGGTTTATCTTTTGATAATCCGCAACCGCATAACTTTGGCGAATCGATACTTTCAATCAAGTTACCTTCGCCATCGACAAAGTCGACCTCACCGGTAAGTCGGATCGAACCACTAGCTGGATTTACAAAAGCGCTTGGGTTCGTCATCAGGACACCTTACTCACTTCTTGGTG
>CAZFZK010000158.1:0-2789 GCA_964523605.1 uncultured Candidatus Planktophila sp.
CCATCACCTTCAGGTGTTGGTCACCAGAACTTCACCTTGAAGCAGATGATGGCTTGGGTAAAGATCTTGGCGCATGCTGCTGATACTGGAAAAGTCGGTTCACCTGGCTATCTACAGCAGTACATCAAGAAAGCACCATACTTGAACTCAGATTTGGATTACCGTCCAGCTGATTTGAAGTACATCTGGTAACTGCTTAATTAAGTTAGAAATGAAGGGCCCGAGGCAACTCGGGCCCTTCATTCTTTTTAGTCGCTAATCTTTCCCAGTGATCGCAATTGCAACTCCCGATGAGATGTTTGCCTTAGGGGCAAAACTGGGGGCTGAACTTAAAGCCGGCGATCTAATCCTTTTAAATGGCCCACTTGGCGCTGGTAAAACCCTTTTAACTCAAGGAATTGGTAGCGCTTTAGGTATCACTGGAATTACTTCACCTACCTTTGTTATTTCCCGGGTGCACCACGGTTCGCTGCCACTTATTCATGTTGATGCTTATCGATTACTAATTGATGGCCAAGCAAATCTATATCTTGATGATTTAGATCTCGATTCAGCCGTTTCTGATTCAGTAACTGTTGTTGAATGGGGTGGGGCAGAAGCGGCTCGATTATCGGATCAGCGATTAGAAATCAACATTGATCGAAGTGACGAAGTTCGACAAGTAAATGCTCTTGGCATTGGAGCTCGTTGGACAGGATTCTCGCTATGAGTATTTTGGCGATTGATACAGCGGCTTCACGAACTTCAGTAGTAATTATCGAAAATGGAGAAGTAGTTTTCAGTGAGTTTCGCGATGGCGCAATGTCCCACGGCCCGGCATTGCCAGAGTTAGTACAAGCCGCGATTAAGAATCGTGAAATTTCTGAAGTTTTAGTTGGAATGGGGCCAGGGCCTTATACCGGATTGCGAGTTGGTATTACTTTTGCGCAAACATTTGCTTGGGCTCGAAATATTCCAATCCGTCGTTTCTGTTCGCTAGACGCTATTGCAGCACAAGTTAATGAGTCAGATTTTATTGTCACAATCGATGCGCGACGAAAAGAAGTTTATTGGGCTCGTTACACAAATAGGATTCGCGTTGAAGGACCAGCTGTTGATCTGCCTTCTGCAGTCGCTGATCGCGGAATCAAAGTAATTGATTCGCTCAATCCTGATCCCAAGTTTTTTGTTGATCTGTCTGAGGAATTTACTGAACCAATTTACTTGCGTCGCCCAGACGCGGTAGCTACGGCAGATCGTAAATGATTACTTTTCGACAACCAACAGCGCTAGATGTACCAGTATTAACTTCACTCGAGCGAACTATGTTTCCGATTTATCCATGGTCGCAGGCACAATTCAAAGAAGAGATTGCGGGCATCGGCACCAGCAGGCAATTCATTTTGGCGCTAAGTGATGGCTCGATAATTGGTTATGCCGGCATCATGGTTGTAGCCCCTGGGGTACCTGCAGATCTACTAACAATCGCGATTTTGCCTGACTTTAGAGGGCGTGGGCTAGCGCAACAAATGTTGGCAGAGCTAGAAAGCTGGGCAAAAGAAAAAGGTGCAACTGAAGTTATTCTCGAAGTTGATACCAAAAACGAAAGCGCTATACGACTCTATAACTTCGCCCGCTATGAAGAGATTTCGACCCGAGCAAATTACTACGGGCTAGGTATCGATGCCTTGATTATGCGTAAGGAACTCAAATGAGTGAAGCGCTAGTTCTCGGTATTGAAACTTCTTGCGATGAAACTGCAATCGGCATTGTTCGTGGTCGCACGTTGCTCGCAAATGTGATTGCTTCAAGTGTTGAGGAGCATGCGAGATTCGGGGGAGTAGTTCCTGAAGTTGCATCACGGGCACATCTCGAAGCAATGAAACCAGCTCTAACAAAAGCAATTGCCGATGCCAAAATTTCACTTAGTGATTTAGATGCTGTTGCTGTCACAGCAGGTCCCGGCTTGGTTGGCGCGTTATTAGTCGGAACATCAGCAGCTGCTGGATTAGCTCTCGCAATTGATAAACCAATTTATGGCGTTAATCATTTAGCTGCCCACGTTAGCGTTGATTACTTAACTCATGATCTCCCGGCCGAACCAACAATTGCATTGCTAGTTAGCGGTGGTCATTCATCTTTGCTACAAGTAAATGACATCACTGGTGAGATCATCAAACTCGGTGAAACCATGGATGATGCTGCTGGCGAAGCTTTCGATAAAATTGCGCGCATCATGGATTTGGGTTTTCCAGGTGGCCCGGCGATTGATCGCATCGCAAAAACTGGTTCTGCTACCGCCATTGATTTTCCGCGAGGCCTAACTACAACTAAAGATTGGGAAACCAGACCTTTCGAATTCTCATTCTCTGGCTTAAAAACGGCAGTTGCTAGATATTTAGAAGCTACCCCGGCGTATGCAAAAAATGATGTGGCTGCTTCTTTCCAAGAAGCCATCGTCGATGTCTTGTTGCTCAAAGCAATTGCGGCCGCGAAGAAAACTGGCATCAATTCACTAGTCATTGCCGGCGGGGTAGCGGCCAACTCGCGCTTGCGCCAAGTGGCTTTAGAACGCTGCGCTACCCAGGGCATAACCCTTCGAATCCCCAGCCCAGGTCTATGCACCGATAACGGGGCCATGGTCGCCGCCCTGGGCTCGCTTATGGTTAGCGCTGGCAGATCGGCTAGCCCAATCGCCTTTGACGCTCAATCGAGCCTGCCAGTAACCCAAATATCTATCTAATTGCCGCGCTGCTTTCGATTTGATCGCGGGAATAGCCCAGCATAGGCTTGCGTTAGCACTCAAGACC
>CAZFZK010000159.1:0-624 GCA_964523605.1 uncultured Candidatus Planktophila sp.
CGCGCTGCAACCAGGTATAAATCAGCGGCCAGATGCGATTGTTCGATGGAGTCGCCTTGGCTAATAGTCTAATCCTTGGATTAGATTTCGGCACTTCGTCAGTTAAGGCTATTTTTATCGACGATGCTGGCGAGATTTTGAAGCGCGTAGAAATTAAAATATCCACAGTTTCAACTTCTGTTTCACATGCAGAGCAGAACGCTGAAGATTATTTAGAAGCAGTTGTTGAGATATCAAAAAATAATTCAGATCTAATTTCTAAAGTAATTGCAATTGGACTCTCTGGGCACGAACCCGAGATTGTCAAAAAAACGCGGTGGGTATTACAACCAAAAGATTTCGTAGGAATGCACCTAACCGGTAAAGCTATTTCAGATCCTTGGTCTTCAAAAGGAATCTGTAATGTGCTAACGCGATTACCAATTAGCAACTTATTGGAATTTATCGGTTGGGATTCAAAAATAGTTCCAGAACTTGGTGACGGCTACCAAAGCCGCGGTGGCGTTAGCGATGCAGCTGCTAAAAAATTTGGACTTCCGATCGGAATCCCGGTAAGTATTGGTTGGTCGGATGCTATGTGCGGCATGGTTGCTCTCAACGTTATGAGCGAACCAAGTTCATTTA
>CAZFZK010000159.1:634-2680 GCA_964523605.1 uncultured Candidatus Planktophila sp.
CGCGCCGCTTGCCGTTACTTATGGACCAACCCAATCGAGCGGCAGCGCGGTCTCTTGGATCTCCACGCTCTTAGAAATCAGCCAAGACGAGGCGATCAACCTGGCCGGGCGCTCGGAAAGCCCAGATTTACCGATCTTTTTACCTTATATATATGGTGAACGGGCCCCGCTTTGGCGCACAGATTTGCAAGGTGGCTTTTATGGAATCGGTGGTGAAACCAACAAATCAGATCTAGCTGCATCGGTATTAGAAGGTATCTCCTTTGCTGAAAAGCAAGTTATTGAAACATCTGAAAGTTTAAACGGTTCGATAAACCCCCTGATCAAACTAGGCGGACATGCTGGGAACGATCTACGGTGGGCGAAAATAAGATTGAAAACGCTGGGGCGAGAAATCTCCCGATATGAAGATATTGATACCACTACGCGTGGATCTGCAATTTTGGCGCATGCTTTAATTACCAAGAATTTGAGCGAATCCACTAAGCGATTAGGATTTAGTTCGATAAAATCAACACCATCGGTACTTCAAAAAAATTATTCAGCGAAGAAATTTCAAGAATTTCTGCTAGCGCACACGGAAGCTTTGCGGCTTGCGGACTACAAAAAGGGACGAGGGTAGAGTTTTGAAACAGAGCAATCGGTTAAATAATTTGAAACAACTTTTTAACGTTCGTAAACCTGTTCTATCGCCAAAAAAACGCCGAGTCCAACGCTCTAACACAATATATGATCTTCGCTTAGCGGCAAAAAAAGCAACACCTCGTGGACCTTTTGATTACACCGATGGCGCAGCCGAACAAGAAATTTCATTAAACCGAGCACGCAAATCTTTCGAAAATATTGAATTCTCGCCGCACATTTTGCGCGATGTTTCAAACGTTTCTTTGGAAACAAAAATGCTCGGTGTTAATTACAAAATGCCGGTTGGGATAGCGCCGACTGGTTTCACTCGTATGATGCATACCGATGGTGAAAAAGCTGGCGCATCTACTGCGGCAGCATTCGGTATCCCGTTCACGCTCTCAACAATGGGTACAACTTCCATCGAAAAAGTGAAAGAAGCTGCGCCTAATGGAAGTAATTGGTTCCAATTATATTTATGGCGAGATCGCGATCGAAGTATCGAGTTGATAAAGAGAGCGGAAACCGCTGGTTATGAAGGCTTGGTATTAACTGTTGATGCCCAAGTAGCTGGCGCAAGATTGCGTGATATTAGAAATGGCTTAACGGTTCCACCAACACTTACTTTAAATACTTTTCTAAATGCACTTCCACGTCCTGGCTGGTGGTGGAATTTTCTAACTAAAGAACCGCTAAATTTTGCAGCACTTGAATCTTGGAACGGTACCGTTGCGCAATTAATGGACACAATGTTTGATCCATCAATGACCTACGATGATTTGAAATGGATTAGATCTATTTGGAAGAAGAAATTAATTGTAAAAGGTGTGCAACGACTAGATGATGCGCTCAAGTGCGCTGATTACGGCGTCGACGCTGTCATTCTTTCTAATCACGGCGGTCGCCAATTAGATCGAGCTCCAGTTCCATTTCAATTGCTTCCTGAGGTAAGGCGAGAACTTAAATCAAGCATGGAATTACATATCGATACTGGGATCATGCATGGTGCGGATATTGTTGCCGCTAAAGCCCTAGGTGCGGATTTCACTTGGGTTGGGCGGGCTTACTTGTATGGTCTTATGGCTGGCGGCAAAATCGGTGTTGAGCGCACGCTCACAATTTTGCAGACCCAAATGGTGCGGACTTTAAAACTGCTTGGTGCCAACTCTTTTGCTGAAGTCGACGCTTCCATGATTAAATTTTTAAAATAGTTGATAATGAAAACGGTATTAGTCCCGAAAAAGAGTGAGAAGAGTAAAATTCAAAAGCTCGCTTTTGCTTTGGTTGAAAAATTACGCGAAGGTGGCGTCGTAGTTATCGCTATTGAGAGCGCTTACGTTGCGATTGCCGATCCTGCTAGTAGGGATGGCGTTGCAGCCTTTAGATCTTTAAAAGATTTAGATGCGGATATCTCGTTTCCAG
>CAZFZK010000160.1:0-2627 GCA_964523605.1 uncultured Candidatus Planktophila sp.
TGTTGTCGCCGATGTTTTCGGCAACTATTTCTAAGTTGTAGCGGTCGGCTGCAACTGAAGATGCAATTGCGGCATCGAATTCACCACGGTTTAGCGCTTCGGCTGCTGCAGCGGTTGAATTAGTAGCAACTACTTCGGCATGAGGATAGTTAGAAGCAATGAAGGAGCGACATTGCGCTTCAGCATGTGGGTGGGTAGCAATTCGTTTAATCTCTTTTGTTCCTGGCTTAACCATGAATGCAAATGAAACTGGCAGCGTTACTTCACCGGCAATTACTAGTGGCTCACCTGTTGCTAGTTCATCTAAAGTACGAGCAACAACACCTTCAATTGAATTTTCAATTGGTACTAAAGCAAATTCCGCTTCATTATTGCGAACTGCGTTTAAAGCTGCAGTGACATTGGCATATGGAATTAGTTGATCGGAAGAGCTGGTAATTTTCTTTAGCGCTGCCTCGGTAAAGGTCGCTGCTGGACCGAGATAGGCGTATGTGCTCACTGGTTAAGGATACCTGAGCTCACTTACTGCTCGTGCCGGCATATCTGTAATCACAACGTCAACACCGAGCTTTGCACATAGTTTTAGATCATTTACTTCATTAACCGTCCAAACAAAAACCCGTTTCCCCTCACTTTGGTATTTAGCTACCAATTCAGGGTGATTTCTGATTTCTTCAATATCTGGCGCAACAGATTTGGCTGATGAAAAGCGATTCATGACGGGTGCATTTAAAGTGTTAACCAATGCAACTGTTTCAATAGCAGTCTCTAATCTGACAACTTTTTCTATTGCCAGCCAACTAAAACTCAAGAGCGCGATATCTAAATCTTTATATGGCTTTACTAATTCAATGACTTTGTTCTCTATCTCGTTACCTGTCGGCACGGGATGTTTCGTCTCTAACGCCAGTGATTTTTTATATTTTTTAGCGATCTCAAGGAGCTCGGTTAACAACATTAAATCTGGATAAATCTCTTTTAATTCTGAATAGTTCGTGTGAGCTACCACAGCTTTATGGTTGGCCATGCGCAACATATTTGAATCGTGCCAAATAACTACCTGATTATCTTTAGTAAGTCTTAGGTCGCATTCGAAACCGTCTGCGCCGTCGGCGATGGCCGCCATAAATGCCGCACGAGTATTTTCTGGATGATCGAAAGAAGATCCACGATGCGCATAAATCAGCGGTCTAGTCATTGATCACTTAGCGATCAGCGTTAGGCTAAGGCACATGAGCCAACCGGTATTCGCACTCGCTGCGCGTTCGGCTATTGGCCTGCGTCGTTCTGGTAACGAAGACTCTGCAATCACATCTGCAAACTTAATCGCTGTTGCCGACGGAATGGGTGGACACGCTGGCGGCGAAGTTGCATCTGCAATTGCCATTAAGGAATTAACTAAATTAATCCCAATTTCACAGAGTATTCATATTGATGCTGACTCGATTGAAGATTTATTAGCTCAAGCAATGGTAGATATTGATTTAGAGATAGCTCGCGTTGCAAAGCAAGATCCAGAACTTCGTGGAATGGGAACTACTTTGACTGCCTTGTTGTTACACGAGGATCGAATTGCACTAATGCACATTGGTGATTCGCGTGCATATCGTTTGCGCGATGGTGAGTTAGAACAACTAAGTCTTGATCACACCGTGCTGCAGGAATTAATTGACCAAGGTAAATTAACTTTGGCTGAAGCTAATGATCATCCGCAACGTTCCTTGCTTACTCAGGTATTAATGGGTTCTGGAAATCTTGATCCAGTTTTGGTGGTTTATGAACGTAAAGCGGGCGATCGTTACCTTCTTTGTAGTGATGGGTTAAGTAGTGTGCTTACTAATAAGGAAATTAAGTCGCTCTTGAAGAAAAATAAGCGCGAAGATGCAGTTGCTGCGTTAGTCGATGCCACATATGTAAATGACGCACCTGATAACGTCACTGTTATTGTTGCTGATATCGCCACAGATTTAACGGTTGAAACCGAACTGCACGGGGCTAGCAAATGAGCCAACTATTAGGTGGTCGCTACCGACTTGGCGACATGATCGGCACTGGCGGAATGGCTGATGTTTTCGAAGCTAGCGATGAACGTTTGTCCCGAAAAGTTGCCGTTAAAATTCTGCGTTCAGATTTAGCTAAAGATCCATCTTTTGTAACTCGGTTCCGCAAAGAAGCACTTGCTGCGGCAGGTTTAAACCATCCGGGAATTGTGGCGGTTTATGACTCTGGTGAAGATCCTGCTCCTTACATCGTGATGGAACTTGTATCCGGTAAAACTTTGCGCGAAATTATTCGGGCAGGTGAACGTCTACCGCTTGATCGCGCTTTAGAAATTGGCGAAGGAATTTTGGCAGCGCTGGATTACTCGCATGAGCGCGGCATTGTGCACCGAGATATCAAACCTGCAAACGTAATGATCACCGATAAAGGTGATGTCAAAGTTATGGATTTCGGAATCGCGCGTGCTCTGGATGATTTAGCAGCAACTCTTACCAATACTTGGAATGTTGTTGGAACCGCTCAATATCTTTCGCCGGAGCAAGCCGTCGGTGAAGTTGCAGATGCCCGAAGTGATATTTATTCAACTGGTTGTTTATTGTATGAAGTATTTACAGGCAAACCACCAT
>CAZFZK010000161.1:0-2609 GCA_964523605.1 uncultured Candidatus Planktophila sp.
CTTGGCAGCTTTAATACCAATTCCGCCACGACCTTGTAAGCGATATTCATCGATTGGGGTTTTCTTTCCGTAACCACCGTCGGTTGCAGTGAATACAAAAGTGTCTCCAGCATGTTGGGCAGTAATGCGTGCCATTGTTAAAAGCTCATCATCTGCCCGGAATTTCATTCCGATCACACCACTAGTTGAACGTCCCATTGGTCGAAGTGATTCATCATCGACTGCAAAACGAACTGACATGGCTTTTTTAGAAACTAATAACAGTTCATCGCCAGCATCTACTAGTGCTGCACTAACAACTTCGTCTTCACCTTTGAGGGCAATGGCAATTAAACCGCCAGCTCGAGGTGAGTCATATTCAATTAGTGCGCTTTTTTTAATCAAGCCCGACTTAGTTGCCAACACCAAGTGAGGCGCTGCGTTGTAATCTTTAATTGAAAGTACTTGGGCGATATTTTCTTCTGGCTTAAATGCCAACAAATTGGCAACATGTTGCCCTCGAGCATCTCGACCAGCATCAGGAAGTTCGTGAACTTTTGCGCGATAGACGCGACCTTGGTTGGTAAAGAACAATAACCAATCGTGAGTTGAAGCGACAAAGAAATGATCAACTACATCGTCTTGTTTAAGCGAAGCGCCCTTAACGCCACGACCGCCACGCCGTTGAGAACGATACAAATCAGCCATGGTTCGTTTTGCATAACCACCACGAGTAATAGTCACTACTACATTTTGATCTGGAATTAAGTCTTCGGCAGAGAAGTCACCTTCGCTGGCCACAATTTGGGAACGACGATCATCGCCATATTTAGCCACTACTTCAGATAGTTCTGTTGCAATAATTTCACGTTGCTTTTCTGGGCTAATTAAAATTGCATTTAATTCAATAATTTCAGCCATCAGTGTGTCGTATTCGTCGTTGATCTTCTGGCGTTCAAGAGCAGCAATGCGGCGTAACTGCATATCAAGAATTGCGTTAGCTTGAATCTCATCGACATCTAGCAACTTCATTAAGCCTGTGCGGGCTTCTTCGGGGGTGGTTGAAGCGCGAATCAAGGCAATTACCGCATCCAGTGCATCGAGTGCTTTTAAATAACCTTGCAAAATATGTGCGCGACGCTCTTTTTCAACTAAACGATATTTGGTGCGTCGGACAATTACCTCTACTTGGTGATCAATGTAGTACTTGATAAATTCATCAAGGCGCAAGGTGCGCGGAACGCCGTCAACAAGTGCCAACATGTTTGCGCCAAAAGTATCTTGCAGTTGTGTCTGCTTATAAAGATTGTTTAAAACAACTTTAGGGATAGCGCTGTTTTGTAGAACGATTACTAGTCGTTGACCTAGGCGCTCGTTGCCTTCGTCGCGCACATCGGCAATCCCTTTAATTTTTCCATCTTTAACCAGTTCGGCGATTTTCAAAGCTAAATTATCTGGGTTAACTTGGTAAGGAAGTTCGGTTACTACCAAACAGGTACGTTTATTTATTTCTTCTACTTGCACAACTGCGCGCATAGTGATTGATCCGCGACCTGTGCGATACGCCGATTCAATACCAGTGCGGCCAACAATCAACGCTTTGGTTGGAAAGTCTGGACCTTTAACAATTTTCATTAGTTGTTCTAGTAGTTCATCGGATTTCGCTTCTGGATGCGCAAGTGCCCACGCCACACCTTCGCCAATTTCGCGCAAATTATGTGGTGGAATATTTGTAGCCATACCCACTGCAATACCAGCGCTGCCGTTAACTAATAAGTTTGGAAAACGTGAAGGTAAAACATTTGGCTCTTGTGAGCGGCCATCGTAGTTTGGCGAGAAATCAACAGTGTCTTCGTCGATATCCCGCATCATTTCCATTGCAATATGTGACAAACGCGCTTCGGTGTAACGCATTGCAGCTGCTGGATCGTTGCCGGGAGAGCCGAAGTTTCCGTTGCCATCTACTAATGGATAACGAAGTGACCAATGTTGAGCAAGACGGACGACCGCGTCATAAATAGCGGTGTCACCATGTGGGTGATAATTACCCATCACGTCACCGACGATGCGAGAAGACTTGTAATAGCCCTTATCTGGGCGATAACCAGCGTCATACATGGCGTATAGAACGCGGCGATGAACAGGCTTTAGGCCATCGCGAATATCTGGCAAGGCGCGGCCAACAATGACTGACATTGCATAGTCAAGATATGAACGCGCCATCTCGACTTGCAAGTCAACTGACTCCTGGCGATCGTAATCTTTTCTTATTTCATCCATTTAAATATCCAAGAATCTAACGTCTTTAGCATTGCGTTGAATAAATGAGCGACGAGGTTCGACATCTTCACCCATTAAGACTGAGAATAAATCATCGGCTGCAGCAGCGTCATCGAGAGTTACTTTAATGAGTACGCGGTGCTCTGGATCCATAGTGGTATCCCAAAGTTCTTTGGCTGGCATTTCACCTAAACCTTTGAAACGTTGGATGCCGTCTTCTTTAGGTAATCGTTTGCCGGCGTCTAAGCCGATCTTGATCATGCCATCGCGTTCGCGATCAGAGAATGCATATTGAACTGGCTCTTTGCCGCCCCATTTTAATTTATATAGTGGTGGTTGAGCTAAGTAAA
>CAZFZK010000162.1:0-2578 GCA_964523605.1 uncultured Candidatus Planktophila sp.
CCCAAGACTGCTCGACTATACGAAGATCTTGGAATACTCAGTGCGGATCCAGAGCTCACCGAAGATCTAACTCGTCTCTTTAATCAACTATCTGGTTTTGCTCCGCAATCAACGTATTCACGTTTATTGGTGGCACCTCGTACTTTGCGTTCGGGCCTGATAGAGAAAATCGATCGCGAGATTGAGCATGCACAAAACGGTCGACCAGCTGGAATCCAATTTAAACTCAATTCGATTTTAGATGAAGGTTTTGTGGCAAAGCTTTATGAAGCTTCGCAGGCCGGGGTAAAAATCGAATTACTGATTCGTGGAATTTGCGCGGTACAACCTGGGATCAAGGGCGTGTCAGAAAACATCACAGTTAAATCAATTCTTGGTCGTTTCCTAGAACACTCACGCATTTATCATTTCGTTAATGGTGGTGACAGTGAATACTGGATTGGCAGCGCGGATTTAATGGGCCGAAATCTCGATCGTCGTGTTGAAAGCCTTGTAATGATCTCCAGAAAAGAGCATGAAGTAAGGCTGCAATCATTGCTAGATCTAGGCCTTTCTGAACAAACTTCATCATGGCAGCTCAATGAGACCACTTGGACTCGTAGCGGTAAAAAAGGTTTGGTTGATGCGCATGCAGTCTTGGTTGATCAGTACTCGAAGGATCGGTAAATGGAGGTAATTCAGGCTGCAGGTGCCGTGCTGTGGCGCTGCCTGAGCGATGATCTGATTCAGGTCGCGTTGATTCATCGTCCACGTTATGACGATTGGTCCTTTCCTAAAGGAAAAGTTGAAACAGGAGAATCTGAAATCGCGTGTGCTTTCAGAGAGGTTTTGGAAGAAACCGGATTCGAAACTCAGTTTGGTCCCGAATTATGCAAGATTGAGTATCTAGTTGGTGAATCAACAAAGACAGTTCGTTATTGGTCTGCGCAAGCAATTGGTGATTCATCCGGTGCTCATGACACTACCGAAGTTGACCAATTAATTTGGGTAACTGTAAGCGATGCCTATGCAAAGCTTTCACGTGAAGGCGACAAAGAAGTATTGAAAAACTTTGAAAAATTTGGTGTCGATACAATTCCACTGATTCTTCTTCGTCATGGAAAAGCTATTGCTCGCGAAGAATGGGAAGGCGACGACGGAGATCGTCCACTTGCGATGTTGGGGCAACAACAAGCAAAGCGAATGTTGGCAACGTACTTGCCCTACGGAGTTACCGAAATTCACACTTCAGATGCGGTGCGCTGCTATGAAACCGTTGTGCCCATGGCACGTTCACTCAAGCTCGATACCGTTTACTGGAGCGAACTGAGCGAATATGCATTTGAAAAAGATAAGAAGGCCGCAGTTGGCGTAGTGCAAGAAATAATCGAAAGCGAAGCGCGAGCTTTAGTGTGTGGCCACAACCCAGTTCTGCCAGGAATGGTTGCAAAATTCATTGGTAAAAAGAGTTTTAAAGAGTTAGATCATGGATTAATGCCAGGGGAATCCTGGATTTTGCATCACCGCGAAGGCGAAATTGTGGCTATTGACTGGATGCCAGCGCCCGAGAATTAATCCTGCAGCCAATCTAAACGGCGCAGAACAATGCCTTCACGTAAAGCCCAAGGGCAAATTTCTACCTCATCAACATCTAAACGATCCATCACCGCCAAGGCAACAATGGCTCCAGCAACAATTTGTTGGGCACGGTTGGCTGACACCCCAGGTAATTCATTGCGTGCTTTATTGTCCATACCGATTAATTTAGAAACTGCGGTCCCTAAAGATTTTCTCTCTAGGAATTTAGGGTTATCTCCATACCAATGTGCACAGATCCGGGCCAAAGTTCGAAATGTTTTACTGGTTCCAACAAAGTGATTGGCATCATGGGATCTTAGAATTTCCGGTATCGAAGTTTTCAAAACTTCTTCAGCATGTTTTTGCAACGCCTTAACACTTTTAAGTGTGTATGGATCTGGTCCCAAGAATTCTCGGGTGGATCGAGCTGCACCAAGTGGCAGTGAAAGTGTGGCTTCTGGTAATTCATCAACGCCACTGGCAATTTCTAACGATCCTCCGCCGATATCTAGTACTAGTAGTTTTCCAGCCGACCACCCTAACCACCGGCGTACCGCCAAAAAGGTCATCGAAGCTTCATCATTGCCATCTAAAACTTGTAGATCAATTTCATATTTAGTGTTTATCTCTGAAATGATCTGTGAACCATTAGTTGCCTCGCGTAAAGCTGAAGTTGCAAAGGCTAAAATTTCATCTGTTTTATTCTCATTGGCATGTGTTACCGCCTCAGAGATTGCAGTGTTCAAAAGCGCGATTCCAGTTGCAGATATTTCACCGGCAGCATTGAGATAATCGGTCAGTCGTAGCTCAACCTTGTAATTTGTAGCGGGTTCCGGACGTGCTCCGGGGTGGGCATCCATGACTTGTAGATGGATCGTATTTGACCCAACATCTAGAACTCCCAATCGCATTGCGCCAACCTATCGCTGAGGGGCTCAAATCCTTCGGATTTTCAGTTTTGGCTCCTGCCTGCCATAATTACGGCTGCTGTATTCGGGGTAACTCGAAGAGCAGGCCTCTC
>CAZFZK010000163.1:0-2569 GCA_964523605.1 uncultured Candidatus Planktophila sp.
GCAACCAAGAGAAATACGTGAAGATAAATGGTTAAGCAGATTAAAGGTCCTAGCGATCATGTAGTTGTTGTCGGTGCTGGTTATGCTGGGCTGAGTGCAGCTCTTAGGTTGGCTGGCGCTGGCCGAAAAGTAACAATCATTGAACGTGAATCAGTCCCTGGTGGTCGAAGTGGCTTACTAAAGCGTGACGGTTATTCATTCGACACTGGCCCAACGGTTTTAACTATGCCCTCTTTGATTAACGATGCTTTTAACTGTGTCGGCGAAGAGTTGAAAGACTGGGTCGATTTAATGCCGCTAAAGCCGCTCTATCGTGCATTCTACGACGACGGTTCCCAAATTGATGTTCACGCAAATACCGAAGAGATGGAAGCCGAGATTTCTCGCACAGTTAGCTCTGCTGAAGCTGCGGGGTATCGCAAGTATGTAGATTTCGTAACAAAGTTATATAAGTATGAAATGAATGACTTTATTGATCGCAATATTGATTCACCAATGAATTTGCTAACACCCAATTTGGCACGTTTAGTTGCTCTTGGCGGCTTTAGAAAATTACAGCCAAAAGTTAATCAATATTTAAAGGATCCTCGCTTGCAAAAGGTTTATTCTTTCCAAGCAATGTATGCCGGCGTTAGCCCACAGCAAGCGCTAGCAATTTATGCAGTAATCGCATATATGGATTCTGTAAATGGCGTTTTCTTCCCTAAGGGTGGAATGCATGCAGTACCTGTAGCTCTTGCAGCCGCTGCTCAAAAACATGGTGTTGACATCAAGTACAGCACATCTGTAACCAAGATTGATTTTGAGAATGGCCGAGCAAAAGCGGTAATTACCGACAAGGGTGAACGAATTAAATGTGACGCAGTTGTCTTAAACCCTGATTTACCAGTGGCATGGCGCGATCTTTTGGGCCAGACTCCGCGCTCGGTAAAGCGCCTGCGTTACTCACCATCATGTGCAACCATGTTGATCGGGTCAAGTAAGAAATACGACCACATCGCACATCACAATATTCACTTTGGTAAATCTTGGGATGGCGTTTTTGATGAACTCATCAATAAGAAGCAGCTCATGAGCGATCCAAGTGTTCTCGTAACTGTGCCAACCCATGATGATCCAGATTTGGCACCACCTGGCAAGCAGAGTTACTACGTTCTATATCCGACTCCGAATTTAACGGCCGACATTGATTGGCGTAAAGAATCAAAGCCTTACCGTGATCAAATGATTCGTACCCTTGAAGAACGCGGCTATGACGGATTCGGTGATGCCATTGAAGTTGAGCATTTAACAACACCATTGGAATGGGAAGCAATGGGAATGGAAGCAGGTGCACCATTTGCGAGTGCGCATACTTTCTTCCAAACTGGTCCCTTTAGACCAAGCAACTTAGCTAAAGGTTTCGAAAATGTAGTTTTCACTGGCTCAGGCACCCAACCTGGTGTTGGTGTTCCAATGGTTTTGATTTCTGGCCGCTTAGCTGCAGAACGAATTGTGGGCCCGGTTAAGTAATGGATGAACTAACTGCAGCCGGCATAACTGATCCGCAGTTGCGATCATCTTATGAAGAATGCAAGAGATTAAATGCATTGCATGGAAAGACTTATTACTTGGCAACCTTGCTCTTGCCGAAAGCTAAACGACCTTTCGTTCATGCTCTTTATGGTTTTGCTCGATATGCCGATGAGATTGTTGATGACTTAGCATCGACTCTTTCGGATCAAGAGAAAGCTGCTGAGTTAAAGACTTGGGGCGATGGCGTTCTCGCTGGGCTAAAAAGTGGTGACTCTAATGATCAAGTAGGTCGCGCGCTGATTGACACGGTAAATCGATTTGCTATCCCCCATGAACATTTTGTGGCATTCCTACATTCAATGACGATGGATTTAACAGTTACTGAATATGCCAACTACGAAGCTTTGATGGAATATGTCTATGGTTCGGCAGCTGTAATCGGCCTAGAAATGGTTCCAATATTGGGTGCTTTGAGCCAAGGAGCTTACGAGCCAGCGGAAAAACTGGGCGTGGCTTTTCAGCTAGCTAACTTCATTCGCGATGTGGGCGAAGATCTAGATCGTGGCCGGGTATATCTACCGCAAGATGAATTGACCCAATTCGGCGTTGATCGCGAAATGTTAGAAGCGCGAGTTTTGACGCCAGAAATTACTGCAGCACTTAAGTTTCAGATCCAACGAGTAAGACAGCTTCAACGTGAAGCTGCACCGGGCATTTTGCAGCTTGAGCCAGCTAGCCGTCCTTGTATCGAGGCTGCTAGTGAACTTTATTGCGGCATTGTTGATGAAGTCGAAGCAATCGGTTACGACATCTTTAATAAGCGAGCAAAGACTTCAACCGGACGTCGAATGCGCGTTGCCGGTAAAGCTTACTTAAAAGCGATTGCGGCTCGTTAGTTTTTAAGCGCCTTGCGGCCAAGATAAACCCAAGTTGCCATTACTGAAAGAATTAATGCAAAACCGAATAACAAATCCTCGAGCGGTGCTGATGCGATTCTAATTCCTAAAATTGTGTCTTCGCTATACATAACTATTTTTCTTGATGTCAACCACCA
>CAZFZK010000164.1:0-2554 GCA_964523605.1 uncultured Candidatus Planktophila sp.
ACAACTTATTGAATCCAAGTGATAAGAAATCTGCATACATCACAAAGAAATTACGTGGCCAAGATGGTCCAGTAATTGCGGTAAGTGATTTCATGCGCGCAGTTCAAGATCAAATTTCGCCATGGGTTGAACAAGATTTCTACTCACTTGGCACCGATGGCTTTGGACTCTCAGATACCCGTGGCGCCCTACGTCGTCACTTCAAGGTAGATGCTGAATCAATTGTTGTTGCTGCACTTTCAAGACTTGCCGAAGCTGGCGAAGTAAAAGCGAAGGTAGTTCAGGAAGCGTTAGATAAGTACCGCTTGAATGATATTAGCGCTGCTGATCCAGGTAACACTGAAGGCTCTGGCTGATTAATTAATCTCTTGTAGCTTTGCCAAGATACGAAAGCTTGGATGTTGCAAGCAACATTAGCGCTGGAATTAATAGCGCAATCGTTACTGATGTGGCTTGCGCAACCCAAGAAATTGCAACTTTCACAAAGAAGGTTGCGATTACTTGAGTAAGTCCAATACGAGCAACAACAACACTGCTTGGTAGCGATGACGTCCTAAAGGAAATTGCGAAAAAAGTGGGAGCCAGAATCGAAGAGCCGAATCCGGCAAGCGCAAAACCGATAAGTGAAACTATGAATCCCAAAATTTGATTTACGTGGGATAGCCAGGTTCCGAGGGAGATACAGACTGCAAAACCCACACCACCCAAGATTGGTAAAGCGGAAATTAACTGGCGCTCGCTCCATATTGCGGCAAGGCGCTTTGCATTAAATCTAATAATAATCATTGCGCCAATGAATACCGTATAACCGTAGATGCTTGCAGAAGCGCTCATCTTCAAGGTGTCTTTTGCATAAATTGCTGACCAATCTTGAATCGAGAATTCAGCCTGCATTGCAAGAACCATGGCTATAACTATTACTGGTTGAAAACTGAAAGTTTTGGCAATTTCTTTAATTGAGAGAGTTGGGAATGCATCAGCTTCTTCATTCTTTCCTATGAAATATGGTGTCGATTTTATGATGCCATACATTGTAAAAAGCCACATGATAAAAACAGTCACACCTATGTGCCAGCAAAGTGTCACAAAAGGCGTAATAACAATTGCAAGTAAAGAAGTTAGAAGTGCACCTAGGCTCCAAAGACCATGGAGTTTGGGAAGAATCAGCTCACCAACCTCTTCCTGGCGATGGATTGCTTGGGCATTGTTCGCAATATGAAAGGAAATCCAACAAAATGAGGCGAAAATATTGAGAAGTAAAAAATAATTTGCATTATGCATGTGTGGGAAAAGGCCAAGTGAAGCAAATAGCCCAGTGGATCCAAATGTAACAATAGGCTTTATTCCGTAGGTGTGAACCCAGTTGCCTACTAGAACAAATGCGATCAAACTACCAACAGCACCAAGACTTAGAATCGTTCCAAATGTGCCGTTATTTACGCCAAGTTGATCGCGAAGTTCGGGAAATCTTGTCGCGATAGCCATTCCACCAATTCCGAATGGTAAAAATAGATAACTGAGCGCACGGCGCTCGATTTTAGAGTGCGCTCGCTAATTCTCTGCGAGCAGCAATTAGATCAGGATCAGATGGATCAACTAGCGCAAACAAGGAGAGGAGATGCTCTCGCACAATCTTCTTCTCATCACCTTGGCTAGTTTTCACTAACCCAATCAAGCGATCGAAAGCCGACTTATTTAATCCACTAGCAATTTCGACATCAGCTGCCTTAAGTTGAATAGAAATCTCATTTGGATTAGCACCCGCGAGAGTCATCACTTCTTTTGGATCTAAATCCTTTACTCGAAGAATTAACTCGGTCTGTGCCAATCCAAGCTTCGCCAAATTATCTCCAGGTTTGCGTGCTAACCATTTTTCATAGTGAGTTTTAGCTTCAGCCAAGTCGCCTTTTTCCATCGCCTCCATGGCGGCAATCTCTTCTGGTTCCATTGGAACTTCAGGTGCCTCAGATTTTTCCAGGGCTTGACCAACTCCACGTTCGCTAGCAAGTCCAATTACTTTATCTATAACGAGTCTTATTTGCTCTGGCGTAGGTATGGCTTCAAAGAGCGGAACCATCTGTTCTTGAATAATCGCTATCGCAATTGGTACTGATTGAATCTGCAAGGCTTGTGCAACCTGAACTTCATCATCAACATTTACAGTTCCCAGAATCCAGGCCGGTTCCCCATTTTCAAGTAAATCATCACTTTGATATTTACCCATAACTTCAAGGAGCGATATTGCTTGGGTACTTCGAGGTGACCAGCAAATAAGTATTACAACTTTCTGATTTGAAGCAGGAAGTACTTCACTTACTAAATTTGTCGAAGTAACTGCGATACCTGGAGTTGGGATTTCTGGTGCTGGTGGCTTGCCTAACGAACTTAGATCCACTGCGCTAGCAAAATTCTTTGGCAGTGGTGGCAAGCTCATGCCGCCATCCTACATATAACTAGCGCTAATTATTTTGAAGGTGGCTCGTGAATACCTGGAACAGTCACGCCGACATAAGTTCTAAAGGGCAGAATGTTTTCAATGTAATCCTTGGTTGCA
>CAZFZK010000165.1:0-2512 GCA_964523605.1 uncultured Candidatus Planktophila sp.
CCCCGACCCGGTGATTAAGAGTCACCTGCTCTACCAACTGAGCTAACAACCCGAGAAAGGGCAAACCCTTTAACGATTGGCAGACCCTATCAGCGAAACGGTCTACCTTGGAAATCCATCAAACGTGGCGTATTGCCGCCTAAATAAACTCTAAAGTGCTTCTTTACCTGTCTCGCCAGTGCGAACACGAACAACTGAATCAACAGAAGTTACCCAGATTTTTCCATCACCGATAGCGCCGGTATTAGCTGTCTTAACAATTAGATCAAGAATGCTTTTGTAATTCTCGTCATCGGCAAGCACTTCAATTCGCGCTTTTGAAATGAAATCAACGGTGTATTCAGCTCCGCGATAGATCTCTTTATGGCCCTTTTGTCGGCCAAAGCCACGAACTTCAGAAACAGTCATGCCATGGACGCCAGCTTCATGAAGGGCATCTTTAATGTCATCGACTTTAGCGGGCTTAACGATTGCGGTTATTAGTTTCATTTCTTGCTTTCTCTTCTCGTCTTTGAGTTTGAGGATGGATAGATTCTAGTAGGTGTTTACTTAATAGCGGTTAGCATTTCCAGAAATATCGTAGGCAGATTCGGCGTGATAAGTCGTATCTAGACCGGTTAGTTCATCTTCACGGCTAGCTCGGAATCCAACCGTTTTTGAAATCACTGTCGCGATTAACCAGGTGGCAGTAAAAGAGAATGCAGCAGTAGCGATAATGGCAATTGATTGCTTACCTAAAAGATCTGTGCCGCCACCATTTAGCAGTCCAAGACCACCTGCGGAATTCGCAGTTGTGGTTGCCAGGAAACCAATTCCAAGCATTCCTAGTAATCCACCAATGCCGTGAACACCAACGACATCGAGTGAATCGTCATAGCCCCACTTGTATTTGCGAGAAACTGCAAATGCCGAAAGCGCACCAGCGATTAATCCAAGTACCAATGCACCTAGTGGATTTACGTAGCCGCAAGCAGGAGTGATTGCTACTGCACCAGCAATCGCACCAGATGCGATACCGAGTGTGGTTGCTTTGCCGTCGCGGTAACGTTCAAAAAGAATCCAAGACATGGCAGCAGCAGCTGTAGAAATTTGAGTATTAATCATGGCTGTTGCAGCAAGAGAACCAGCAGATAAAGCGCTACCGGCGTTAAATCCAAACCAACCAAACCAAAGCATTCCAGCGCCAAGAAGTACTAGTGGCATGTTATGTGGTCGCATGCTTTCAGTTTTAAAACCTTCGCGCTTTCCAAGAACTAATGCAAGTGCTAAAGCTGCCGCACCTGAATTAATTTCAACAACAGTTCCGCCGGCGAAATCAAGGGCACCTAATTTGTCGATGATCCAACCACCCTCGCCACCTTGGCTGGCAAATGCCCAATGTGCAATTGGTAGATAAACCAAAGTGATCCAAACGCCTACGAAAATAAGCCAGGAACTAAATTTTGCGCGATCTGCAATAGCACCAGAGAGAAGAGCTACGGTGATGATCGCAAAAGTTAATTGAAACATCGCAAAAGCCAGAGTCGGAATTTGATGACCTTCTGAGCCAGAGAGTTGATCTAACGTATTTGCTAAACCGAGGTGATCAAGATTTCCGATTAGCCCACCTTGGGATTTTCCGAAAGCCAATGAATAGCCATAGATAACCCAGATCATCGTCGTAATACCGATTGCCGAAAATGACATCATCATCATGTTTAGAACGCTCTTCGCGCGAACCATGCCAGCATAAAAAATCGCTAGACCAGGAGTCATGAAAAGAACTAGTGCGGCGCTAATTAGCACCCAAGCTGTATCTCCGCTATTAATCACTTAAGACCTCTCCAAGTCCAAGGCTGCGCCTATTTATAAGGAGGAATACTAAAGCCAAAAACGATAAAAGAGAGCGTGACTTGCGTTATTAATTAGTGAGCAGATGCGTCGAAGCGTTGACGTGAGCGTTCAATTTCAGCTTGGGCTTCAGCGTGATTTACCCAGTTTCCGCCAGTAACACTCTTGCCGGGCTCTAGCGCTTTATAGACTTCAAAGAAATGTTGGATTTCAGAGAGTTCGAATTCAGGCACATCTTTAATATCTTGCAATGAGGACTTGCGAATATCGCCGGCTGCAACGCATAACAACTTATCGTCGCCACCTGCTTCATCGGTCATGTTAAACATTCCGATTGCGCGAACTGAAACAACACAGCCCGGAAAAGTTGGTTCATCTAACATAACGAGCGCGTCTAGCGGGTCGCCATCTAGTGACAAAGTGTTCTTAACGAAACCGTAGTCATATGGGTAACGAGTAGATGTGAAGAGCATGCGATCAAGGCGAATCTCACCGGTTACATGGTCGACTTCATATTTATTTCGGCTGCCTGCTGGAATTTCAATGATGACGTCAAAGATCATTTATTCATCCAGCTTTCTCTAGTCGATTGAGCCCAAACAATTGAGGGTTCTCAATTGCTAAGGAAATAGTGGGGTGAGCGACGGGGCTCGAACCCGCGACATCTCGGACCACAACCGAG
>CAZFZK010000166.1:0-2507 GCA_964523605.1 uncultured Candidatus Planktophila sp.
CTAGTGTGGGATCGATCGGCGGCTTGAAAGACATGGCCTTGATGATCGTGCCTTACCTCTACGACATGGGCTTCAATCGATTTAGATTGGGATATGCATCCGCAGTAGCCTGGATTCTTTTCGCAATAATTTTCACAATCAGTTTAATTAATATTCGAGTTACCAAATCGCTAGAGGATCTTCGATGAACACTAACCGAACCGAAAAGCGACTCGAAAGAAAAAATGATCAATTGATGGAACGATCTGGTAATTTCGAGAATCCTTTTGAAACGAAGGGAAGATTCTCGAAGTACGCTCGCGTGCCTATCTATTTACTTACCATCGTAATGATCGCCCCCTATTACTGGATGATCACTTCATCATTTAAGTCAGTTAAAGAGCTACAACGTGTTCCACCTACGCTTGTTCCAGAGAAATGGATTTTGGGCAATTATTACGACACTAAGTATGACCCAAACATGTTCCAACAAGATGTTTTGCAAGGGCTATTTCAAAGGTTTACCAAAGTTCAATTCGGTTTTGGTCGTTTCTTCCTTAATTCATTCTTTATTACTACCACCATTACTATTCTCACGCTTCTAATTGGTTCGCTTGCAGCGTACGTGGTTGCTAAGCATCGCTTTAAAGCTAAGCGAGCGATCTACCTGGTAATCATCGGTTCAATGATGATTCCTTGGCAAGTTGGGCTGATACCGGGGTTTTTGCTGGTTGATGATTTAGGTTGGCTGAACACTTTTTGGGCATACATTATTCCGGCGTTGCCGAAAGCATTTATCGTATTCTTCTTAGTTCAATATTTATCGAGTATCCCCGATGAGTTAATAGAAGCTGCACGAATCGACGGTGCCCGTGAATGGACCATTTACTTCCGAATTGTGTTGCCACTTCTAAAACCGGCGATGATCGCGATGATGATTTTTACTGCAATCGGAGAATGGAATAATTTCCTTTGGCCATTGATCATCACGCAATCGCAAGATATGGCGAATTTGCCTGTAGCTCTTGCGTTATTGAAAAACTCCGGTGCTGGGAATATCGGTACGCAAGGCGTAATCATGGCAGCCGCGCTTCTGGTATCACTGCCAACTATCATTCTGTACTTCCTCACCCAACGTCACTTCATTAGAGGTATCGCACTTTCAGGAATCAAATAGACAAAATGATTAAGTTTTCGCGCTTCAATGTGCTCATTCCACTGTTAGCAACTTTAATTTTGCTGCCACTCTCCCCTGCGATAAGTGCTGATCAAATCACCTGGAAAGAAATAAACGTAAAAGATCCAGTGAAGCCAATTGAGTTAGCACTAACTGGAATACCTACGGTTTCAAATCCATTCGATCCGGCCCAAGCTGATCTATGGGCTACCGTCGTCACTCCAAATAAGACCCAATACGATGTTCCACTCTTTTGGTACCAGGAATTTAGAGCTACAGTAAACGGAAATACTCCTTGGTCCACCGCGGTCGGCGAGCCAGGGTGGCGTTTGAGATTCCGCAGCGACGAGCTTGGCATTCATCAAGTAACTTTGCGTGGCACTATCAATGGCGAGGCCGTTTCAGCCGCGTCGTATTCGGTTACGACGGCAGTAAAGCATTCATCACAAATTAAGATTGTCGGTCGCGGATTTCAAAGCGGCTGCAGCCGGTGGCGTTAATGTGGCACGAGTTTGGATGCCAGCCTGGGACATGGGAATTGAATGGATTGACACAGGTCTGGGCGATTACACGAAGCGTTTAGGTAATGCTTGGGCACTAGACCAAGTATTTGAAATTGGGGCTAAATACGATATATCCATCGATTTAGTTTTGATTAATCATGGTGCTTTTAGTGAATCAACTAATCCCGAATGGTTTGGCAGCCCATACAACGCAGAAAATGGTGGGCCGTTAAAAAGTCCAGCCGAGTTCGCAACTAATGCAACTGCCAAGAAGGTCTGGGAACGTAAACTGCGTTACATCGCAGCTCGATATTCTGCCTCGCCCGCACTATTTACTTGGGAGTGGTGGAATGAAGTCAACTTCACTCCAATCCCAGAACCGGATTTAACTAAATGGATGTTCTCATCTAAAAAAGCGCTCTACACCTGGGATCCTTATCAGCACATGACTACAACTTCCTGGTCTTCAGCTGCAGCCGTTAGAGATTGGTCCCCTGTCGATTTTGTTTCCACCCATGTTTATGACTCAAGTGATCCGATTAAGTCACTCCGAAACCAATTCGAGGCGATCAGTAGAGCGGTCCCGGATAAACCGTTACTGGTAGCCGAAATGGGATCTGGGACTACAAGCGAAGATCCATTCTCTGACCCCTATGGATTACATCTACATAATTCACAGTGGGCCGCACTCTTCGTGGGTTTCGGAGCGCCAGCTTCGTACTGGTGGTGGGACAACTATGTAGATCCGCTAAAGCTCTGGTCAATCACCAGTGGTCTCAAAAAGTTGATTGCTGGAACTGATCCAGTAAATATGAAACCTGATGAAATTCTTGGTCCAACGAGAACCA
>CAZFZK010000167.1:0-2505 GCA_964523605.1 uncultured Candidatus Planktophila sp.
GCGAAGGGTAACCCAGCGGGCTCATGCGAGGCAAATCGCCCTTTTACTCCTTTAGCCTTTGAATTTTTAGCCAAAAGCCTGGTTTTTGACATCCGGGCGTGTCGGGGCCGAATCCCCCATAATTCGATTTATGACCACTTCAGATCTGCTCCTTCTAGGAATTGTCCTATTTGTCCTAATTGATTACAGCGCAGGAATGGTAATTAACTACCTAAATGAGCGCTCAAAAAACCAGCCTTTGAGCGCGCAAGGTGCTGAGATCTTCAACCCCGATGAATATGCCAAATCCATGGCCTATGGCACGGCCAACTATCGCTTTGAAATGCTCACATCTCTGGTCAGTACAGTGGCCATTCTGGCCGCCATCATTTTGGGCTGGTTTGCCTGGCTCGATGGCCAGCTACGCGATCGTTTCAGCAATAACTTACTTATCACGGTCCTCTTTATTGGCATATTGATCGCACTTTCGATGATCGCCAACCTGCCAGCAAGTTATTACTCAACTTTTGTAATTGAAGAAAAGTTTGGTTTCAACAAATCAACTAAGAAGTTATTTTTCCAAGATGCAATCAAGCAGCTATTTCTTTCGCTACTAGTTGGGTTACCACTTCTCTATGCCGTTGCCTGGATCTATCAAGAGCTGCAGAGTCAGTTCTGGATTACAGCCTGGGCCCTCTTTGCTGCTTTCTCATTGTTTATGTTTGTTTTCGGTACTCGTATTTTCTTGCCGATGTTTAACAAATTAAAGCCACTTCCTGATGGCGAACTACGAACCGCCGTTGAAGATTATTGCCAGAAGCAAGGTTTTCCACTTTCTAAACTTTACGAAATGGATGCCTCAAAGCGTTCCACCAAATTAAATGCCTTCTTCTCTGGAATGGGCAAAGTTAAGATCATCGGTCTTTATGACACTTTGATAGAAAAACTGACAATTGAGGAAACTGTTGCGGTACTAGCTCACGAAGTTGGCCACTATAAGCGCAAGCATGTTTACACCATGTTTGCCTTTAGTAATTTACAAACGCTAATTATTTTCTCGCTGATGGGTTGGCTGCTTGGTAATCCAAATCTTTCTAAAGCACTTGGCTCTGATGTGCCAAGTTTTCACCTATCGATGTTAGCGTTCTTCTTACTTTTCAGCCCGGTCTCAACTGTGCTCGGCTTAATTAATAATTCGTTCTCTCGCCACAATGAATATCAAGCAGATCAGTATTCAATTGATACCTACCCAGGTGCACGTGATTACATGCATAGCGCCCTGAAAAAACTAGCTCGGGAATCCCTTAAAAACGTAAACCCACACCCGGTTTATGTTGCAGTTAACTACACGCACCCACCGATCCTGGATCGATTGGCAAACTTACGTAAGTAACTACTTAATATGTGGAGGTACTGCAATACCGGCTGAGTCATCAGCGGTAATCGGTGTACCACGCAGAGTTGTAAGTGGAATGATGCCTGACCAGATCGGCAATTCTTTATCTTCGGGCTCGTCGATGACTCCCCCAGTTCGAGATTTAGCAGAATATTTAGTGAGCGGAACTTCTACAATCATGGTGCCCGCAACTTCTTTTGGCTTTAGCGCGCGTGCATAAGAACTCATGCCCGGAACTAGTACATCACTTATAGCTGTCATCGCAGCCATCTTCTCATCATCTTTAAGTAGCTTAGCTTTACCAAAAATCATTACTGATTCGTAATTCATTGAAGAATTAAAAGCAGACTTGGCAACCACGATTGCATTTAATTTTGTAACCGTAATACAAACTTGTGCGCCTTCGGCAATCTTCATCATTAACCTTGAACCAGTCGAACCATGAAGCAAGATACGATCGTTATCGCGAGCAAAGGCCATGGGTATTACAAACGGCTCGTTTACATCGTTATCAACAAAGCCCACATGAGCCACATACTCGCTATCAAGAAGCGCGTTAATTTGGACGCGATCGAAAACTTCGCGATCATCGTGACGTTTAACGTGGTATTTGTCGCTCATAAGAAAAACTCTAGCCGAAATAAATAACGCCCGCCGCTAATTTTGCGACGGGCGTTACTTAATTTAATTTAGTTAGCGGTTTGACTCGAACTCATCGAGACGAACAGCTTCACCTGAACCACCTTGATCAAATGGTGTGAAGTCATACTCATCGTAGGCTGCATAAACTGCTGCCTTCGCTTCTTCAGTAGGTTCAACTCGGATGTTGCGGTAACGGGCAAGGCCGGTACCAGCAGGGATCAACTTACCGATGATGACGTTCTCCTTCAGACCGAGCAATGGATCGCTCTTCTCTGAAAGCGCTGCATCTGTAAGCACGCGAGTTGTTTCCTGGAAGGAGGCCGCTGACAACCATGATTCGGTAGCAAGTGATGCCTTGGTAATACCCATAAGTTCTGGGCGACCTGATGCAGCCTTGCCTCCGCTAGTTACAACGCGACGGTTTTCAACTTCGAAGCGACCGCGTTCAACGAGTTCACCTGGAAGTAGTTCGGTATCGCCAGCTTCAA
>CAZFZK010000168.1:0-2451 GCA_964523605.1 uncultured Candidatus Planktophila sp.
TTAAGGGTTGCGAAGACCTTCGTTCCACCGGAACCACTTCACGCAAGTAAACTTCCATCCCTGCCCCGTTGTAATTAGAGAATAACTAGCGAGAAAGGCTTTACCGATGCCTGCATTAGTTCTACTGGGAGCTCAGTGGGGCGATGAGGGCAAGGGTAAAGCTACCGATCTGCTCGGTGATCGCGTTGATTATGTTGTTCGCTATCAAGGTGGCAACAACGCAGGTCACACAGTTGTTATCGGTGATCAAAAGTATGCGTTGCACTTATTGCCTTCTGGAATTTTGAGTCCGAATGTAATTCCAGTAATTGGTAACGGTGTAGTTATTGATCCAGGTGTTTTACTACAAGAGATCAAAGGTTTAACTGAACGCGGTATCGATTGCAGCAAATTATTAATCAGCACCAACGCACATTTGATTACGCCTTATCACCGCACCATCGACAAAGTTACCGAACGTTTCTTGGGTAATTCCAAGATCGGCACAACTGGTCGTGGTATCGGGCCGGCCTACGCCGATAAAATAAATCGCATCGGAATTCGCGTACAAGATTTATTTGATCCATCAATTCTGCGCCAGAAACTCGAAGCAGCTCTTCGCGATAAGAACCAAGTTCTTATTAAAGTTTTCAATCGCAAAGATATTGCCGTCGAAGAAGTACTTAAGGAATATCTTGAGTATGCCGAATTCTTGCGCCCATATGTTGCCGATACTGTTTTGATTCTCGATCAAGCGCTAAAGGCGGGCAAAACAATTCTGCTCGAAGGTTCGCAAGGCACTTTGCTCGATGTTGATCACGGAACTTATCCATTCGTAACTTCAAGTAATCCAACTGCTGGCGGTGCTTGCACTGGTTCTGGCATTGGCCCAACCAAGATCGAACGCGTAATCGGAATCGTTAAGGCCTACACAACCCGCGTTGGTAGTGGCCCGTTCCCAACTGAGCTACTCGATGAAGATGGCGAAAAACTACGCAGCATCGGCGGCGAAGTTGGCGTAACAACTGGTCGCAACCGTCGTTGCGGTTGGTATGACGCACCGATTGCTCGCTATGCCGTGCGCGTAAATGGCCTAACTGATTTCTTCTTAACCAAGCTCGATGTGCTTACTGGCTGGGAGCAAATCCCAGTATGTGTGGCTTATGAGATTGATGGCAAGCGCGTTGAAGAACTTCCTGCTTCACAATCTGATTTCCACCACGCCAAACCAATCTATGAATATCTACCGGGCTGGACTGAAGATATTCGCAGCGCTCGCAAAGTTTCAGATTTGCCAAAGAACGCACAAGCTTATGTTGCCTACTTAGAGAAAATCTCAGGAGCCCCGATGAGTGCAATCGGCGTCGGGCCGGGTCGCGACGAGACTATCGTCGTGAAGGAGTTCATCTAAAGATGAAAATCCTCCTAGTCGGAAGCGGCGGTCGCGAACACGCCCTGGCACTAGGACTACACGCAGATTCTTTCTGCACCGAACTACATGTGGCACCTGGTAACCCTGGCATTGCGCAATTCGCAACTTGTCACGAGTTAGATATCAAAAATAATCAAGCAATAGTTGATTTAGCAAAATCCCTGGAAATTGAATTCGTAGTTATCGGCCCCGAAGTTCCACTAGTTAACGGCGCTGCTGATCGTTTGCGCGCTGCCGGCATAAAAGTATTCGGACCATCAAAAGCTGCAGCACAACTTGAAGGCAGTAAGAACTTTGCTAAAGAAGTAATGCACGATGCTGGTGTTCCAACTGCTAAAAGTTTTACCGTTGGCCCAGTTCAATTACAAATCGAACGCGCACTCGATACTTTCGGTGCACCTTACGTTGTTAAAGATGATGGCTTAGCTGCCGGCAAAGGTGTAGTTGTTACAACTGATCGCGCTGAAGCAATCGCACATGCACTGCAATGCGAACGCGTAGTTATTGAAGAGTATTTAGCTGGCCCCGAGATTTCGTTATTTGGTATTAGCGATGGTCGCAACATTATTCCGATGCAACCTGCGCAAGATTTCAAACGCGCACACGATGGTGATGCTGGCCCAAACACTGGCGGCATGGGCGCTTATTCACCGCTACCTTGGGCACCAACTGATATCGAAGACGATGTCTACACCCAAGTTTTAGCGCCGATGATTGCTGAAATGGCGGCGCGTGGAACCCCATTCATAGGCTTGTTATATGCAGGTCTGGCCCTAACTGATACCGGCCTTAAGGTCATTGAATTTAATGCTCGATTTGGCGATCCTGAGACCCAGGTTTTGATTCCAAGATTACAAACTCCGCTGGCTGCTTTGCTCTATAAAGCTGCAACTGATGATCTAGATGATGTCGCACTGCAATGGCGCGATGATTCAGCTGTCACAGTTGTATTGGCGGCGCCCGGTTATCCTTCTGCCCCACAAACCGGCGGTGAGATTTCGGTGCTACCAAATGTTGCCGATACCCAAATCTTCCACGCC
>CAZFZK010000169.1:0-2445 GCA_964523605.1 uncultured Candidatus Planktophila sp.
ATATGTACAAGTATCGGTAACAATCCGACCACCAGCATTTTTAAGTATTTGGGCATAACCTAAAGCTTCAGCTCGCTCTAATACACCCCGGCTCGTGGAAACATAAAAATCTATTGACGGAGAAAACTTATCGCCGCCTTCTAATTCTTTTGCGAGATTTTCAAACTCAGCGAGTGAAAAATGAGGTGTACCTAAACTAACTGCATCAAGATCATCTCCAACTGCGGTAGTAAGTCGATCACGTGATGCTCGCAATTGCGCGGTAGATATTTTAATCGTCTCGACTTTGGCATTTACTACTGCCGCTAAAGTTGGAGCTTCTGGAGTCACCCCAACAATATGAAATAAACCTACGCCACCAGCTGATGCCGCAGTTGCGCCGAGGCCCTTGAGTCGATCCTCAGTTAACCCTCCGTCTGAAAGATCACCAGGCAATCCGATCATCGCAGCCACTTTACTTTCAGCGATATCGCCTAAGAGCGCACCAATTGCTGGCCATGCACTTTCTTCTTCTAACAACTCACGCGATATCCCAGAAAAATCAAGAACTAATGCAGCTTTTCTACCTTCATCGGTATGTAGCCCTGCAAATGGAACTCGACCAACAATTGCAGCAGAGATATCTAAAAAATCACCATACCGATCGGTCCGCGCACCTAATACTGAATTTGCAAAAACAATAGCATTCGATTCAGCCCAAGCAATTTGCGTTCCAAATGCTGGCCGATGTCCGGTCTGATACGGCGCACATGTCCATGTTGCTTCGCAACCAAGAGCGAGATGCGCATCCATTAATCGTCGGCCATTGGTAGCTAGCGTTGCATCTGCATGAACCAAGTCTGGATGTAATAAATCTAATGAACTAACATTTGTAGTAGTTCTAACTTTTACCTTGCCACCAAGTTCCACCAGTTTTTCAGTATATTCAAGACCAGCAATTCCATGATAGAGACAGCCATCTGCATGTGCCGATTCAATTTCAATTAATCGCGTTGCTTGATTTGCTTTTGCAACCCCAACAATTAACCGCATGCACATTGCAATGGCAGGACCGTGTTCACCCGCAAGCATCGCTTGTTCTAGTTCAGTCAAAAGCAATTTCTTCATACTATTCCGCGCCAGCAATAGCTTTCTCGATTTGCTCTCCATGGCTACGCGGATGGTTGGTATAGGCCTTGATCCATTTAGCGATCGTGTAATTACCTTTATCAGTATGCACACCAGATCTTTCAAGGTCATCAAGAGTTAATCGCTTAAGAATGTCCAAGGATGCTGCGCGCACAGATTTAAATACTGCTATCGAATTCTCAACCGGAAGTGTCGTATAACCGAGAACCGCGTTCTCCGCCCACATTCCTTCGTCGTATCCTTGAATTGTTGATCCCGCTGGTTCTGCAATTAATCTGCGGATGCGTACATACGACTGGGTTTCACTATCTGCAAGATGATGAATAACTTGTCGTGGCGTCCATTCACCAGGAGCTGATTTATCAAGGTCTGTCGGCTTTAAACGTGAGACTAATTCCGTTAAGTATTTAGTGGCAGCTTCATAATCTCGTGCATAATCAATAATCTCCATGGCTTGAGTGTAGGCGGATTAATGCGAACTAAAGCAAATTAGAACACCATCGGATTTACCTAAGCCCTAGTCGGAGCGCTTTCTAACTCATCCCTATCTACAGTAAACTCCAAGAATTATGGCAAAGAAAATTGCGGTCGTAACCGGTCCATGTGGCGCTATCGGCAGCGCAATCGTCGCTCAATTAATTAAAGATGGGTTATCGGTAGTCGGTTTAGATATTAATCAAGCAGAATTAGTGGAGATGTCAAAGCAGTATTCTGAAGATTTCACTGGAATCAAAGTTGATTTAACTGAAGCGCCCACAATCGTGCAAGCATTTAAAGAAATCGAAAGTAAATTTGGCGGCGTTGACGCCCTAGTAAATAATGCTGGAAACTGCTTTATGTCCGAGTTTCCAAATATCCCCGCCGCAGAATTTGAATTACAAATGTCCATAAACTTCTCCGCCGCATTTCATTGCTCGCAAGCCGCAGTAAAACTCATGTTAGGCCGACCTGGAATTAGAAAAATCGTAAGCATCTCTTCCAATGGCGCATATAACTTCGATGTATTCGATCCGCCGCATTACCGAGCCAGTAAAGCCGCTTTAGACACTTTAACTAAAGACCTTGCTCGTCGATACGCCAACGAAGGAATCTCGGTTAACTCAATTGCACCAGCAATGACGGAATCCCCGTTATTTGACGTTGTAAGTAAAGAAGTATTAGAAAAAGCACTTGCGCAAATGCCGCGCGGTCATGCGATGAAACCATCCGAGATTGCGGCCTGGGTTGGGTTTCTAATCTCTCCAGCCGGCGATGTCTCAAGCGGAAATGTGATCATCCTCAACCAAGGACGGGACGTTCGTTAATGGTAAGACTCTG
>CAZFZK010000170.1:0-2431 GCA_964523605.1 uncultured Candidatus Planktophila sp.
TACCGATTTAGTTGATGAAGATTTAGCGAAGTATGTTCCGGCGGCAACTAAGCGTGCCTACGAAGTGCACCCATTGGTTAATGCAATTCTCGATTCAGATGCCGAGAAGTTAGAGCTGCTTCCGATGTGGGCCGAGAATATGACAACTGTTTTAGGTCGCTTCGGTGGTCGCACGGTTGGAGTTCTTGCCAATAACCCACAACATTTAGGTGGCGTCCTTGATTCATCTGCTGGCGAAAAAGCTGCGCGCTTCGTTCGAACTTGTGACGCTTTCGGTATTCCTTTAATTGTTATTGCAGATGTCCCAGGCTTCTTGCCAGGCGCTGGCCAAGAATGGGAAGGCGCAGTTCGTCGCGGGGCTAAGTTGTTACATGCATTTGGCGAAGCAGTTGTTCCGCGCGTAACGCTTATTACACGTCGCGCTTATGGCGGTGCCTACGTTGCCATGAATTCTAAATCTCTTGGTGCTACGCGAGTATTCGCTTGGCCTACCGCCGAAGTTTCAGTGATGGGCGCAGTTGCCGCCGTGCGCGTGCTGCACCGGCGATTATTAGCTGACATTCCACAAGAACAACGCGAATCTATGGAACTAGAGCTAGCGGCTGAACATGATCGGGTTTCCGGTGGCGTAGAGCGGGCAATAGAAATTGGCGCTGTTGACGAAATCGTTGATCCATCTCAAACCAGAAGCGCTCTTGCAAAAGCAATTGCCGCAGCGCCTCATCGCAGAGGCAACCACGGCAATATCCCGCTTTAATTTCTAGCGATTAATCAGTTTTAAAAGTTACCGAAACAGTTGATGTAACGGTCTTAGTAATTGTGCTGGTGTCATAAGCACCGTAATCGGCAGCTTGGGTTGAGTCTTGAGTAGTCACCTGGAAAGGCCCACTCTTAACATTTATGACCGCACCAACAGAGCCACCGGCTGCTTTAGTTATTGCCTCGGCACGAACGCGCGCATCTTTCATTGCCTCGCCTAATAACTTAGGGCGAAGTTCAGAAAGTGTTGAGATGTAGTACTGCGGACCATAATTATTCACTGGTACGCCGGTTTGTAGTAAGTCGCCAATACTTTGACTTAATTTGGACACTAGTTGCACATCTTTTGTGCGCACTGTGACATCGCGACTTGCTCTATAAGAAAGTATGCGGCCGGTGCTATTGCCATTTACATATTCTTCGTTGGCATAAGTTGAAACTGGCCCCAAAGTAATCTGATTATCAGCTACGCCGCCGGTTGTTAAATACTTTGATAAAGAATTTACGCCATCGGCTACTTTTGAAACGGCAGTACTTACAGTTGGTGAAGATTGCGCAACAGATAATGTCCAAACCGCATTGTCTGCAGTAGCTTCGACTTTGGCAGAGCCAGTAACAGTGATGCCATCACTTGCACGTGAAGCGAAACCCGCGCCTACCTTCATTAATCCGCCACCAAGTGCGATAGAGAGAATTACGGCAGCGGCGATTAAAACGATGCCCTTGTTACGCTCGATAGTTACTTTGCTATCTTCTAAGTTTTGGCTCATAGCTCAATTCTACTTAAATTTTCGCCGATACCGATCGATTCTAGATAGCTTGAAGCGGAGCCACCTCTCGTTGATCAATAGCTCGTAATGGTTCAAGTACTTCTTCCCAAGGTTTACCCAGGATTCGATTTATTGCATTGCGTAATTCATCTTCCTCGAATGAATTACTCAACGCGCTCACAATTACCGAATCGGTTAACAAAATATTGCCGGCAGCATCAGTTTGATTGCGCAATATGCCTAGTTCGGGTAAATATCTGAATAGTTCGCCCTCATGATTATTAGCTTCGAAAATCTCGAATCTTAAGTAATGCCAACTTGAAAGTGCGCTACAAAGTTTTGCAGCATTTCCTGATAGATCACGCCATGTTATTTCGGTGCGATAGGTGCCAACAAAGTTCGGTTGTGGCCGCCATTGAATTTGTACGGACGTTCCCAGAACATCTTTGATCGCCCAATCAATATGGGTACGCAAAGCAGAAGGCGCGCTATGAATTACTAGCCAACCCGTAGAAACAGCGTTATTCGTGGGCGAAATTCGCTCCATTTATATCTCCTAGCAAGGGCACCTGATGCGACCTTCCCCAGCCCATCAGCTCTTAACTAGTGCTCTATTTCTACACCTACGACCCTTTAACTGTCTAGATAGCCTTTTGTAAGGCCTCATTGAGCGTAATCTCGCGAAAAAAACTTTAGGTGAACTCGCAAGTAGGAGGTACGCTTTGCCTTAGTCGGACGCTTTATCAGTACCCGTTTCATGTTTTACATATTCGGTATAGCTGTAGCAAGAGGAAGACCGTGATTCGAGGATTTCTCGGAACACCCACATATCGAAGGAAAAGTAAAAGATGGCAACAGGTACAGTTAAGTGGTTCAACTCTGAAAAGGGTTTCGGTTTCATT
>CAZFZK010000171.1:0-2411 GCA_964523605.1 uncultured Candidatus Planktophila sp.
CACGCGATCGCGACTGCAAATCCGGCACGCTGAATTAGTTTTGCGCCAACCTTTATGTCACCGGATCCGCGACTTACTCGAACTTGAAAGAGAATTACGCCAATTGTGTTTACGAACATAATTACCGAAACCCACCAACGTGGTGCGTTTGTTTCGTTAACCACCCAAAGCGGGATAGCTACATTTTGCAACACGAAATGCAGCGACATAATGCCATTCAATACTGTGACACCTAAGAATTTTCGATCCTTAAGAGCTATAAAAGAGAATGGTTCACCTTTTTCCACCGTAGGTTCAACAAATGGCAACCGCTTAAACACTTGTGAGGCAATAACAAATGTTGCAGCATCCAGCAACATCATTGTTTGGTAACCCGCGCGAGTATTAATTGCTAGCGAAATACCAGCAAACACAGTGCCCATAGCAATTCCAAAGTTGGTTACTGAGCGCTGGTAGGCGCGGATAGTTACTCTTTCATCGCCTGAGCCCAATTTTGAAATCATCGCCATTCGCATCGTTTGACCAATAGTTCCGACGATCCCGAGTACTACAGAAAGCAGAAGGAATGGCAGATATGAATAAACGAAGAAGAAGCCTGCCATTACAAAACCTTCGGCGGTAAATGCAAGAACTGCCACATCGCGAGGGCCACGGCGATCTGCGAAATGCCCAGCCGGAATACTAAATAGCAGCGAGACTCCCCCGGCAATCGAGAGAGCTAAGGCAACTTTCGCAGCCGAGAGACCTACAACCGTGGTGAAATAAATGACTTCCACGGTCATAAAGAGGCCATTACCAAAAGTATTGATCAGCGTGGCAAGAGCAAAGGTGCGAAGAATTGGATCTACCGGAATGAAGCGCCTAATTTCGTTACTTTGGATTCCAATTTCACTAGGCATTGGAGTATCTTAACAAATCAATCAATACTCAGGCGCAATCCCAATCTCACAAGTTAGGATTGCCATATGCGCCGCCGGATTTCTTCACAACTACGTAGATTCTTTGCGTTAGAAAGTGCTGGTGGAATATTTCTAGTTTTATCGGCTCTGATAGCACTAGTTATTGCGAATTCGCCGGCTTCCAATGATTTCAACCAAGCCATAGAACCTTTTCATAACTTGATAAATGAAGGTCTGATGGCGATCTTCTTCTTTATGGTGGGCTTGGAAATCCGTAATGAGATTCGCCACGGCGAGATGCGTAACCCAAAATATGCGGCACTTCCGATTTTTGCGGCCATTGGTGGAATGTTGATTCCTGCACTTATTTACACGATTTTCAATCATGGCGGGCCAGGGCAATCAGGTTGGGCGGTACCAATGCCGACCGATATCGCTTTAGCTATTGGTGCGCTCGCTCTGCTCGGTTCACGGATCGATACTTCACTCAAGATATTTTTACTTACCCTGGCTATCGCAGATGACTTATTCTCGATCATAATTTTGGGCGTTTTTTATACATCAGGACTTTCGCCAATCAAAATTTTCTCAACCATCGGTGTGGTGGCAATTGCATTACTAATGCCTGAGATCAAACAACTTCCCACTAAACGTTTGATCGAGATTCTGCATCCCTGGACTGCATTCCTCATAATTCCGCTGTTTGCACTCACAAATGTTGGTGTCGAGATCAATTGGAGTTCGCTTGCTCAAACTCTAAGCGGGCCAGTCGCAGGTGGAATTATCTTTGGTCGAGTCTTTGGAAAGATTGTCGGTATTACTTTATTCGCTTGGCTCGCAGTCAAGATCGGTTTCGCGACAAAGCCGGACTCGATTTCGTTCTCTGAAATAGCCGGCGCAGGTGCTCTTGCTGGAATGGGTCTAACCGTTTCGCTCTTTCTTGCCGAGCTAGCAATTAACGATGAGGCAGTAATTGCTGAAATCAAACTGGGCTTAGTTGCGGCAGCGCTAATTTCTGCAATTCTTGGAATCCTATTACTCCGCCGAATTTCTAAAGCTCAGGATTAATCAGTCTCTTGTAGCTTTATTCGGGCTCTGCCTAGCAATAGATAACCGAAGAAACCAATCAGTAAAGCAAAGATGACGCCCACATTGGCGTATGCCCACCGCCCTTCTTTGCCACCGATTGCGCCCATGAAGTAGCCCTGCCAACTCAGCCAACTAGCGAAGGTATTTGTAACAAATCCCCATCCGATAATTGAACCAATCGCAACTAGCGCAATAGCGATTGGGTTTGCGCGACCATAACGACCAGTTTCAGAAAATAAATCAGCTTCTACATAATCACGTTTGCGTAGAACTACATCGGCTACAAATATCGCTGACCAAACAGCGACTGGAACACCTAGTGTGATTAGAAAACCTTGGAATGGCACAAAGAAATCACTGGCAAACCAAACAATATAGATAGTCCCAATTAACATGATGGTGCCATCAATGGCAGCAGCGTAT
>CAZFZK010000172.1:0-2395 GCA_964523605.1 uncultured Candidatus Planktophila sp.
ATGGACTTCTCGCAAATCCAAATTTAAAGATTTACAAGCCGTGGCTCGATACAGATTTTGTAACCGAACTCGGTGGCCGCAAAGAGATGTCTGAATGGTTAGTCGCTAACAACTTGCCATATCGCGATAGCACCGAAAAAGCTTATTCAACCGATGCCAATATTCTTGGTGCTACACATGAAGCAAAAAGCCTTGAACTTCTGGATTCTTCAATTGAATTAGTGCAGCCAATTATGGGCATTAAGTTCTGGGATCCTGCCGTAAAAATTGATTCCGAAGATGTAACTATCGAGTATTTGCAGGGTCGCCCAGTTGCAATTAATGGTAAACGCATTGACGATGTGGTTGCCTTGATGAATGAAGCAAATGCAATTGGCGGGCGCCACGGCTTAGGAATGGCCGATCAGATTGAAAATAGAATTATCGAAGCTAAGAGCCGCGGTATCTACGAAGCACCAGGTATGGCGCTGCTCTTCATCGCTTACGAGCGCTTAATAAGTGCGATTCACAACGAAGACACCATTGCTAATTATCACGCCGAAGGCCGTCGCTTAGGCCGTTTGCTATATGAAGGACGTTGGTTTGATCCGCAAGCGCTGATGCTGCGCGAATCTCTAACCCGCTGGGTGGCATCTGCTGTGACCGGCACCGTTACTATTCGTTTACGTCGTGGTGATGATTTCTCAATTATTAATACAACCGGTCCAGCGCTTAGTTACCACCCAGATAAGTTATCGATGGAACGCACTGAAGATGCTGCCTTTGGACCAACAGATCGAATCGGTCAATTAACTATGCGCAATCTAGATATTTCCGATACTCGTGCAAAACTTGAGCTTTACCGTTCCCAGGGCCAACTTGGTGGCGGCGACTTCGACTTAATTAAAGAGATTGGAAACGAATAATGACTCGCACAAAGAAGGCAACTTTAATTTCGCTTTCAATTTTGTTAACTCTTTCAACACTAACCGGATGTGGAGCTAAATCAGTGTCAAACGAAGCAACAGCAACTAACCCAACTGTTACAGGTGAAGCAGGAAGCAAGCCAGTAATTGGTGCACCAGAAGGTGCGGCTCCAGCAACGCTAGAAACTAACGACATCATTGTTGGTACCGGTAAAGAAGCAGTTGCTACTTCAACACTGACAGTTCATTACACACTAATGGCTTGGTCAACTGGCCAAGTTGTTGAGTCATCATGGGATGGTGGATCACCTGCAACATTCCCACTATCTGGCGTAATCGCTGGATGGCAGCAAGGAATTCCAGGAATGAAAGAAGGCGGCCGTCGCTTGCTAGTAATTCCGGCTGATCTTGGTTATGGCGCAGCTGGTGGCGGGCCAATTGGGCCAAATGAGACTCTGATTTTCGTCGTTGACCTTATTACCGTTTCTTAAATAAGTTCTTAACCGCGATAGGTGCGGCCGCGCTCTAATGGCGCTGGCCAATCAATCATCTCTTTAAGTTCTTCAGCAGCTGCCATAGCCCAGCGCGGATTTCTAATCATGGCGCGTGCAAGGAATACGGCATCAGCTTTATTTGAATTGATGATTTCTTGTGCTTGATGCGGATCAGTAATCGCCCCAACTGCAGCAACTGCGATATCTGATTCAACTTTGATTGCTTGAGCAAAAGGCACCTGGTAGCCCGGAACTGGCTTAATCGGCGCGTTGTGCAAATTGCCGCCAGATGAAACGTCAATTAGATCAACGCCAATTTCCTTTAGTTGCTTACAGAGTTCAACCGAATCAATTATTTGCCAACCTTCATCGGTCCAATCTGATGCTGATATGCGAATGAAAAGGGGAGTTGAATCTGGAATTGCATTTCGCACAGCGGTAGCTACTTCGAGCAAGAAACGAACGCGATTTTCGTAAGAGCCGCCATATTCATCGGTTCGTAAGTTAGATAAAGGTGAATAGAACTGATGCAGCAAATAACCGTGTGCTGCGTGAATTTCAATTACATCAAAGCCAGCTTTAATTGCATTCTTGGCCGCGTTTGCAAAATCTTTAACCAGCTGATGTATCTGTGGAACTGTCAGTGCAAGTGGCTCGGGCATACCGTGATATGCCTGCGCTGATGCGGAATGTGTTTTCCATCCGCCTTCGGCTGGAGTTGCTATTAAATGATCATCGGTTGGTCGCATCGTTGAACCTTTGCGCCCTGCATGTGCTAATTGAATTCCCATCGCAACACCTTGGGTATGTGCAAAGTCATTTATCTTTTTAAACGCAGCAACTTGTTCATCGTTATAGATTCCAGGGCAAGCAATTGAGATTCGACCTTCTGGTACAACACCAGTTGCTTCGGCCATAACTAAACCAGCTTCACCAGTTGCAAATGCTCCTAAGTGCGCCATATGCCAATCGCCCACAACGCCATCTGTTGCCGAG
>CAZFZK010000173.1:0-2388 GCA_964523605.1 uncultured Candidatus Planktophila sp.
CACCGGCGCCAATAAAACCTAGGACTGAACCAATTAAGGCGCCAGCTATTAGTCCTTCGATTATCAACACTGGTAGATAATGGCAGAACGCCCCCGGAAATATCCGAGGGCGTTCTGCCATTCTGAACTATTTACAAGTTATTACATGTTAAAGAATGCAGATGTGATGCTTGGACCAAAATCAGTACCTGTAGCAACTAGTGCAAAGATGATTAGCGCTGCGCCAGCCAAAGCTAGATCCTTGAAGAATCCGATGCTCTCGTTCTGCTTTGCAGTTGCATCAGTTTCTTTCCAGAACGCGTGCATTAGGAACGCTGCTGGGATTAGGAATAGTGCGATTAGAAGTCCACCAAGGTCAGCATAAATTCCAAGAGCGATGTATAGACCGCCGATAAGGATCATTAGACCGGAAACGATCACGCTTAGCTTTGCAGCTGGAACCTTCTTGTATTTGGCATAGCCAGTCATTGCCTCAAGCTTGGTGAGGTGTGCGATACCTGAATTGATGAAGATCAGCGCGAAAAGTACGCGGCCGATTACTAGTACTACGTCCATGGTTCTCCTTCTTACTTATTTCGGTTTGTGGTGGGGCTTGAATTTGTTTACTACTTGGCTAGAGTAGAGCAAAAGTAGTTGAAAGTTAAACTATTTTGAAGGCGTGTCGCGCTCGCAAAACTACTTGTCTCCGCCAGGGCCACTTGCCTCTGTCAGTGACTAGGGGTACTTTTCGAACATCTGTTCGAATATCCACAGGAAAAGCAGGAGCACTAAGAAAATGTCAGCCAATACCGCACCTATCGTCGTCGCCGGGCCAGAAGTCATGACCGATGGCGCAGCAACGCCAATTGAATTTACCTATCGCGGTAGACGCTTTCGAATTCACGCAGTGCTTACTAGATGGTGCGAAGCAGGCGGTTGGTGGAACCGCATTAGCGATGGTATCTATCGTCCCGATGATAAAGCTCGCGCACTTTGGCGCGTTGAAGCGGCACCGATTGGGGCGTTAACTACTTTCGAACTCGAACGCGATGAGATCTCTGGGCAATGGATTATTCGTAGCGTTTAGCTGCGCTTACCTTTATGAGTTTTATTCACTTACATGTTGCTAGCGCGTACTCACTCAAGTACGGAACAACGCAACCTGCCGATTTAGTTGCTCGTGCGCGCGAATTTAATATGCCCGCGCTAGCAATAACTGACCGCGATGGCTTGGCTGGTGCAATTCGTTTTGCGCAAAGCTGCGTAGCCGAAGGAATCGCGCCAATCATTGGTGTTGATTTAGCAATTAAGTTGCCTGGCTTTGTCGGCAAAAAATTGCCGCGACTAACGCTACTGGCAAATGGAGATGGTGGTTGGCGATCACTCTGCCGGTTTATGACTAGTCTGAATTTAAATGCAGTTGATCGCACCCCAGTTATTACCTTAGATCTACTTGAACGATTTAGTGAATACAGTTTGGGGTTACAAGTTCTACATGGCCCCGAATCACCAGTTAGTTATGCCATCGCTGATAAGCGACCTGACCTAGCAATTGAAGTTTTTAATCAAACTCGGGATCTCTTTGGCGATCACGCAATCGAAATTGTTTCGCACTTAGTTGCTGGTAGCGGGCCAAGATCAACTCCGCATGCAGCGCGTTCCTTAATCTTTGCCCGCGACCATGATCTTGATGCGGTGCTAACGAATGCAGTAAGAATGCGCGATCGTGAAGATGGGCCAATTGCTGACATTCTCGACGCAGCTAGACAGTTGGTTCCACTGCATCCACGTCATGTCGAACGACGTAACGCCGAAGCATTTTTAAAATCAACCGATGCGATGGCAGCCCTTGCTTCCGAAATTGCATTAGCTGCAGGCGAGCGAACTCCGCGTTATTTATTAAAGACCACTCGCAAATGGGCTGAACGTGCATTGCTTTCGCCAACGCGAGATATTGGGTTAGGTGGCATCCATTTACCTGAAGCCCACATTGTCGGTGCCGATAACCAACAAGAGATGCGCACGCTATTGCGCAGTCGTTGTGAGTCAGGGCTCAACTGGCGATATCGCGATAGCGCAACGATTGCTAAAGCTAAGCAACGCTTAGATGACGAACTCGCAACCGTGGCAACTCTTGGCTACGAATCGTATTTCTTAACTGTTGCCGACATTACCGATATGGCGCGCGAACGTTCGATTCGCGTCGCAGCACGTGGTTCAGGTGCTGGTTCCTTGATTTGTCATTTGCTTGGCATTTCAGGGGTCGAGCCGATGACTCACGGTTTACTAATGGAACGTTTTTGTTCGCCACTTCGTCGGGCGTTGCCAGATATTGATATTGATGTGGAATCAGATCGCAGGCTAGAAATTTATGATTTAGTTTTCAAACGATATGGCGATAGCAATTGG
>CAZFZK010000174.1:0-2384 GCA_964523605.1 uncultured Candidatus Planktophila sp.
ACTCGACCAGATATTGCAGCAATTTCAAAGTTGGTGCACGCCGTCGGTGCGCTTTTTTATGTTGATGGCGTTCACCTGACTCCGCATACTCCGATAAGCATGAAAGAGTTAGGAGCAGATTTTTATGGGTTCTCGTCCTATAAATTGTTTGGCCCACATTGCGCGGCAATTGCTGCAGCACCAGAGCTACTAAGAACCCTTAATAACGACAAACTTTTACCAGCCACATCTGAAGTTCCAGAACGCTTTGAATTTGGTACTTTGCCATATGAAATTATGGCTGGAGTAACAGCAGCGATTGATTTCATCGCAGATGTAATACCTAATCAAAGTGGTACACGACGGGCAAAAATAGTTGCGTCCATGAACGCGATGGAACGTTATGAAGAAGAACTTTTCCGTTATATGGATGGAAAATTACGCGGATTGCCTAAAATTAAGGTATATAGCAACGCTTCACACCGCACACCAACCGCATTTTTTACTTTTGATGGCTTAAATTCGAGCGATGTTTATAAACATTTAGCTTCAAAAAATGTCAACGCTCCAGCCTCTAATTTTTACGGTTTAGAAGCTTGTTTATCACTTGGCTTAGGGGATGCCGGTGCGATCCGTGCTGGATTAGCTCCTTACAGCACCTGGGAAGATGTCGATCGATTAATTAGCGGAATAAGCGAACTGCTTTAATAAATGACAGCACTGACCGGAATTAAGATCGCGGATTTTTCGCGAGTATTAGCAGGCCCATACGCGAGCATGTTGCTTGGCGATATGGGAGCGGAAGTAATAAAAATTGAACGGCCAGTCGACGGCGATGACACACGTACTTGGGGGCCACCATTTAACGAGGATGGCACTTCAACTTATTTTCAATCTGTTAACCGCAATAAAGTTGGTGTAACTGCAGATTTATCTACGGCAGCCGGAAAAGCTAAAGCGCTAGAAATTATTGGCAAATGTGATGTGCTGATTGAGAATTTCACGGTTGGTACCATGGAAGAATTTGGTCTAGGTTATGAGGAGTTACATAAAAAATTCCCCAAATTGATCTATTGTTCCATTTCTGGTTTTGGTACAAGTGAGTTAGCTAAGAAACTTCCTGGTTATGACCTGTTGGTACAAGGCATGAGTGGGTTAATGAGCATTACTGGAGCAGATTCAAAATCGCCAACCAAAGTTGGGGTTGCGCTAGTGGATGTAATTTCTGGGTTACATGCTGCGTTAGGAATTTCGGCGGCTTTAGTTAGTAGAGCTGAGACCGGCATTGGTCAGAAAATAGCGGTAAATTTATTGAGTTCAGCGCTATCTGCGATGGTAAATCAATCAGGGGCATTTGCGGGCGCTGGCGTTACACCTAAAGCAATGGGTAATGCGCATCCAAGTATTGCTCCGTATGAAGTTTATAAAGCGAAGGACCAGTATTTAATTATCGCGGTGGGTAATGATCGCCAGTTCGTAGATCTTGCAAGAGTGCTTAATCTAGATATTGCAACTGACGCAAGATTTGAAAGTAATTCTGCGCGAGTTGCAAATCGCACCGCGTTAAACGATTTTTTAAATCAAAAATTCATGACTGAAACGGCTGCTTTTTGGACGGAAAAGCTAACTGCATTCGGCGTACCCGCTGGACCGATTAATTCAATAGCGGAAGGTGTAAAACTCGCCACCGATATTGGACTCGATCCCATAGTAAGCATTACCGATTCACGATCAGGAAAAATAAGTAAGACAATTGCGAACCCAATAATTTTCTCAGAAACACCAGTTACATATCGGTTAGGCGCACCAGATCTTGGGGCTGATGACTAGCGGTAAGCCGCTATTCCGGTAAGGGCTTCACCAATTACTAACGAATGAATCTCATGGGTTCCTTCATAAGTTAAAACGGTTTCCAACTTGGCCATATGTCGGAAAACCGAATATTCAGTGGTGATGCCAGCGCCGCCAAGGATTGATCGCGCTTCACGTGCGATTTCAAGCGCGCCCATGGCATTGTTATATTTACCCATACTTATTTGCTGCGGTTGGACTTGACCAACATCTTTTATTTTTCCGATATGAAGTGCCAAGAGCATCGCAGTGTTCAATCTGGTTGCCATCGCAGCAAACTTTGCTTGCGTCATTTGATGACGAGCAATAGGGCCATCAAATTGTTCGCGGGTAGCAGCATAAGCAAGTGCAGTCTCTAAGGAATCTCGTGCAGCACCGACGGTTCCAAAAATAATTCCGTAGCGAGCTTCGGCAAGACACATTAGGGGAGCCCGCAAACTAGTTGCGCCAGGCAATCGGTCAGCATCTGAAACTTTTAGATTTGTGAAAACTAACTCCGCAGTCAATGAAGCGCGAAGTGAAAGTTTATGTTTGATTAAATTTGCTTGGAAGCC
>CAZFZK010000175.1:0-2333 GCA_964523605.1 uncultured Candidatus Planktophila sp.
GTGCAACCTTTGCCAACTCTGTTGCAATTTCCCGAATCGCAATCATGACCGGCTATCTTGCAATCTCATTGCTGTTTGTTGCAGGCCTTGCCTTCTACCTAAGCGTTCGAACCGATGCACCTTTAGGGGCTGTCGGAGTCGCAGTTGGTATCTCAATCTTGCTTAATATCCTCGATGCTATTACTGCGCTGGGAAAGATTCGTGATTGGCTACCGGTTCACTATGCCTTCTCCTGGTTTGATGCACTGGCCACGACAATTGACTGGTCGATCATGATTAGGGGCGCTAGTTATTGCGCTATCTCAGGAATTATTCTCTTCGCACTCTCAATCAATCGCTTCGCCCACAAAGATATAACTTCTTAACGGGCTGGTTAAATCAATAAGAGGCGGCAAGAATTATCCATCTTTAATGGAGATTGACCGCGAGATTTTGAGCTTTTAGCCTTAACCTTTACCCAATCCCTAACTGGGAGCCAGGAATAGAAATGCAATAAGGAGAGACTCATGGATGAAAAGGGTTTATTAGAACTCTGGAATACAAAGCGCTCACAAGTTATTAACGCGCAAATTGCCCCAACGTTGATGCTAATTGGCGTCTTTGTTGTTGCCGCATTTGGAAAATTTGAAACCGCATCAGATGGTGCGAAGTATTTAACTATCGGAGTTGCAGCAGCGACCGGAATTTTGGCAATAATTTCACAGTACGCAACAATTCGTGAAGCTGAAGTTTTACTAATTGATTTGAAGAGAATTGAAAATTCGAGTGAATTGGCTAAGCGAATTTCAGTCTCACGTGGCCTTTTGTCTATGTCTGCGATTGCGATTGTTGGACTAGGAATTGCGGTATTCGCTCTTGTCGTCTGGGCAGTACTCGGATAAATCCTTGGAAAAATTTATAGTTGTTGGAGCCTTTGCCGTGGCTCTCTTTGCCTTGCTTATTTCTTATGAGCGTCCTGATTAGATTTCGCCAAGTTCAAGTCCTGTTAACACTTCTTGGGCGCGAACTTTTAGTTCAGGCAGATCGCTAAGTCTTTTAAGTCCAAATATTTGTTGGCTCATGCGATGGTTCTTGGCGAAAGTTTCTTTATGTCGATCTAAGAAATCCCAGTACAGAGTCGTGAATGGACAAGCAGTCTCACCGATTCGAAGCTTTGGGTTGTATTCACATCCCTTGCAATAGTTAGACATTCGAGAGATGTAGGCACCGCCAGCGGCATATGGTTTTGTCATCATGGCACCGCCATCGGCGTGCACACCCATACCAATTACATTTGGAACCATTACCCACTCAGAGGCATCGATAAATACTTCGCGCATCCAATCTAGAAACTCTTGGGGATTGGTGCCGGTGATAAGTGCGAGATTGCTTAGAAGCATTAGGCGGGGGATGTGATGAACCCAGGCGCGATTTTCGATGTCAGTAACAGTTTCTTTGATGCAATTCATCTTTGTCTTATTTGGATCAGTAAATAGCGGAAGTAATTTGCGGGTGGCATTTAGTTGATTGTTCTCGCGGTAATCCGGGGCCAGAAACCAATACATGCCATTTACATATTCGCGCCAGCCAATTATCTGGCGGATAAAACCCTCGCAGGATTCGATAGGAATTTTGCCGGCGTTAAAAGCTTTTATTGCTTCAGTGATTACCTCTTCGGCATGGATGAGTCCGTTGTTTAAATAGGGTGAGAGAAGTGAGTGATGGAGCGCCCAATTATCTGTGGTCATTGCATCTACGAGTGGGCCGAATTCGGCGAAATGGTTGTCGATGAAGTTTTTTAACTGGGCGAGTGCACCTTTTCGAGTTGTGGCCCAAGTTGTTGTGGCTTCCATGCCTAACTCTTTAGCTACTTCTAGATCTATCTCATCGCGCTTATGTTCTAAATAGGGTGGCCCGTCATATTGTTTTGGTGGTGGTAAGCGATTTTCTTTATCAAAGTTCCAGGCACCACCAGTTGGCTTGCCTTTTTCAATCAGAATGTTGAGGCGAGTGCGTTGGAGTCGGTAGAAGTTCTCCATCAGAAACGATTTCTGCGAACCAGCCCAATCTGCGAAGAGCGGACGGGGCGTTAGGAAGAAATCATTTGGTATGAATGTGGCACCGAATTCTTTAAGGGCTGCGAATTGGCGATGTGATGAAGGTTCGGCGCAGATAACTTCAGATATTTTGTGCTTGTTCTGGATTGTTTTAAGGCCATCGATTGTTGTTGCCGCTTTTACATATTCAACTTGGAAGCCTTCGCTCTCAAGTGATTTCGCGAAGTGGCGGGCGCTTGAGATTAAAAAGAAGAGGCGCTCTTTGTGCCAATTGCGCCCGGTCGTCATTCGCGCGCT
>CAZFZK010000176.1:0-2297 GCA_964523605.1 uncultured Candidatus Planktophila sp.
TATCAATGTATTTGCATTGGTCGCAATTAGCTTTTGCTTCAGGAACTGGACCGCTGATCATCTTTATAAAATCAGCAAGTCGTGCCGCTATCAACTCAGGGCTGCGAGCGGTCGGAAACCAGTTGCAAGAGAGCTCTAATCCAAAGTTTCCAGCAGAGCTGCCGCGGACCTTTACTGGAGACCAGACTAGTAACCCAGCAGTAGAAACTTTAATTGGCGCATCTTTCGCTGGATTTTCTAGCGCAAAAGCGTAGGCCTCAAGTTGAACCGCATAAAACTTTGACTTATCACTTGGGCTCGACTGGAATTTACAATCTACAATTCCGAAAGTCCCGTCAGGGTGCTCCATAAGCAAGTCATACTTACCGCGCACGGCATATGGCGTCTCAATGCCATCTACAACAATTGGCTTTGAAACAACCCAGCCAGCATGTTTGAAAACTTTTCCTTCCGGCATATCTGTATTTAACTCTGCAGCAGTCTTGCCGATGCAGGATTGCTCTTGCATCTCAGCAAGATCGCCAACAAGCGGCATAAACATTGGCGCTTTAATTTGGTGGTTGTAATAAAGCCAGAGACAGCGATGGCAATTATCCCAACCGAAAGTTAGATCGCTGGGGCTGATAAAGGCACGTGCATCTTTTGAAAGTTTTATAGGTTCCATAGTTAGCCTTATTCTGCGCTATTGCACTGACATTGGATTACTTATCGGCCACGAATCGCTGAGATTAGTGTGAATAACCCCAAAATTATCATCACGGTTCCGCCAGCCATACGCATTCTTACGAGGCGGCGGATTTCTGTTGCTAGCCAATTTCGAATAGTGCCGGCGAGGATTCCCCAACCACCATCGGAGAAGAAGGCAAAAACTGCAAAGATCGCGCCCATCAAAATTAACTGTGATGTAACTTTTCCAGCTTCACGATCTACAAATTGCGGCAAGATTGCAGCAAAGAAAACAATCCCTTTCGGATTAAGCGCACCAACCCAGAATCCCTCACGCATTGATTTCCATTTAGAAGGGCGAACATCACCCTGGTTCGTCATATCGCTTGCATGAATCTGACTATGTCTGATTGCCGTGATGCCCAAGTAAACAAGGTAACAACCGCCGAGAACCTGAACGCTCGTGAACGCCAAGTCGGAGCGTTGGAGAATCGGGCCAAGGCCAACTGCGACAACGACCGATAGTGAAAAAGCACCCATAACATTTCCGGCAACAGTTGCGACTGCTGTCGCGCGGCCCCAAGCGATGGCGCGGGCGATGACAAAGAGAACTGATGGCCCAGGTGCCAAGATGATGATTATCGCCGCTATGCAGTATTCCCAGAGGCGGGTAGGAACAACTATTAGCGAATTCACGAGCGCAAGCCTATCGAAAATGAAATATTAAAAGGCCCCGTTCTCTTTCGAGTCCGGGGCCTTTCCTCACGGAGAGATGAGGTCTCTGTTTGGCTATTTCCTACTTGATTAGTAATTACTAGATGATTGAATCTGTTTCAGCTCTACGTAAATGGGCGAAACCGAGAAGTGCAAGTATCAAGAAAATCAAGCCACCTGCAAAAGTCACATAACTGGCGACCATTGCAATGTCACCAAGCATTCCAAATGCATAAGCATTTAACAGCATCCCGCGAAGTGCCTGCCCTTTGAATACTGTTTCAACAATTCCTGAAGCTTGCTTAGCTTTTGCCTGCAAGTCAGTATTTGTTGGATCGGCAGCAAGTGCAGCAGCGGCAGCGCGATTAGCACCAGAAGCAGCTGCGTAGGTTGGCATCTCAGATAAATGGAATCCAATGAAATGATCGGCATACATCTGAGCTTGCTTTCCTGTTGTCATAACTTTATTGCCATTATCAGCAAAGAATTTCTTAACATCTGCTGTTGCCTTAGGATCCCCATTATCTGCAGGCATGGAAATAGCCTGTGGCCTTAACTGAGCAGCGACTTGATTGTGCGCAAAGTTTCCGCCGTACTGCAAAATTCCACCCAGCACAATTAAGAATCCTGCAAGAAGCAGTCCGATAACGCTTGCAATTTTATCAAATGATTTTCTGTTCATTTTTTCTCTTTCTACTCTCCAGAAATTTAGATGTGAAACTTGGAGGTCCTTCACATCGCCATTAGTTTGGAGTATCAGAGAAATCTAAATGCAAAAAAGACGAGTGCTAACACCAGTTGAAATCTTGCGAGTGCTAGCCCCTAGGTACAAATTTAATCTACGTGCTTATCGCAGTATTTTTTCCCATCTGGACCAACTTTGCTATGAGAGCAATCAACATTCAATTTATCAAATG
>CAZFZK010000177.1:0-2293 GCA_964523605.1 uncultured Candidatus Planktophila sp.
TCATTAAATTCGATGATTAATTTAGATGGACCGCGCCAGCATTCCTTTACGACTACATCTCCCAAAATTCTAGAAGTTATCTGATTAATACCCTGGGTGCCATCTATGTTTCTAATTACTTTATGGTTGATGTTCTCGCGGAACGGGAAATATTTTTCAAGTTCACTTACTTGCGCGGCTTTGCTACTTGCCGGCATAACAACCCTGGAAATTAAGGCGTTACCGCGAAAAACCTCAGCCACAATTTCATTATTTAAAGTTTTGATTTTAGTGCTACCCATTTTCTTAGGTTGGCCGTGAATTTCACGTCCCTGGGTTAGCCCAACTTCAGAGCTAATTAATAAATTAGTGCTGAAACCGCCGAAATGGTCTACCCCGCCAGCATTAACTTTTACGCCAATCATCACATTGGTTTCTTCAACTTCACCCATGCCTTCAACAATTGGCATGTAATAGTTATGGATCATGACTAAATCGCCATTGCTTTCCACTGGGAAATCAAGATGTTTTTCGATTGCCGCAGGATCGGTGCGATAAACCGTAGTCAGAATAGTTACATCCTTATACCGAATTGGAAACGGTGGATACATCGGCGCAAGCTTGGGCGTGGACCATATCCCCGCAACGTTCTGATCCATTTTTCTCGATTCCTAACGGTTATTTTTGCGCTAAAACTTTACCTGGATTTAAAATTCCGTTTGGATCCATTGCGTTTTTGATATTTCGCATTAGGGCTACGGCGTTCTCGCCCGTCTCTTCAACTAAAGATTCAATCTTTCCCATACCAATTCCATGTTCACCAGTACAAGTGCCGTTCATCGCAATAATTTTTGAAGCAAGTGAATGTGTTATTTCCCGAATATCAGTTAGCTCATTTGGATTTGAAGGATCGGTAATGATTAGGCAATGGAAATTGCCATCAGCGACATGTCCGAAAATACTAAATGGGAAATCATGCGTACTTAAAATTTCATTACAAGCCTCTACCGCTTTGGCGAGCGCTGAAAGTGGCACTGCCATATCGGTACTTACAATTCGCTTCCCAGGATAGATATGTATGTTTGACCAATAGGCATCATGTCGAGCTTGCCAAAGTTTTCGGCGAGCGCTTTCATCGCTAGTCCATTCAAAGTTAGATCCGCCGAATTCAGCAACAATCTCCGCGACACTTTGCGCATCAGATTCCACATTTGTTGGGCTGCCGTGAAATTCAAATAAAAGTGTTGGCTGTTCAGGCAGGGTTAATCCGCTATGTTTATTGGCATTTCTAACGCTAGCCGCATCTAAGAATTCGCAGCGAGCAATATTGGTACCCATCTGCACAATTGCCGCAGCAGCAGCTACGCCATCAGCAAGGGTTTCAAAGCGCACAATCGCTGCCGACATCTTTTCTGGAATACCGAATACTCTTAAAGTTATTTCAGTTATGACAGCCAACGTTCCTTCTGAGCCAACCAGTAAGCGGGTTAAGTCATAACCTGCTGAAAGTTTTCGAGTTGGTCTCCCGGTTTTTACGATGGTGCCATCCGCTAAAACAGCAGTCAGTGCTAAAACATTTTCGCGCATTGAGCCGTATTTAACGGTGGTAGTCCCAGCAGCGCCAGTAGAAGCCATGCCACCAATAGTTGCGTCCGCTCCTGGATCAACTGAGAAAAATAAGCCTTCGCTAGCAAGTCGATTATTAAGCGCAACCCGGGTTAAGCCAGCCTCAACTCTTACAACTAAATCCGCCGGTGAAATTTCGATGATCCTATTCATCTCAGTCATGTTCATACTTATTCCGCCTCTAAGCGGCAGAACATGGCCTTCCAAAGATGAGCCTGCTCCAAATGCAACGACTGGAATTAAATTCTGATTGCAATACCTAAGAATTTTTGAAACTTCTTCAGTGTTATGTGGATATATAACTGCTGAAGGTAAAACTGGAGGGAATGCTGATTCATCTCTGCTGTGTTGAACTAGAACTGATTCATTCGTGGTGAAGCGTGCACCAAAAATTGATTTCAACTCTTCTATCTGTTTCGAGTTGAGATCTACTCGGTTTACTGTTGACATTGTGGAAGTATAAAGCCATTGCGGTATATCGCAACAAATTTCAAATACTGGAATGGATTTATGAGCACAGGATTAATAGCGAGAGCGCTTAAATTATTTGCGCCAGCTCGTGCGGTGCCAAAAACAACTTGGAGCGCGCCAAATTATTGGACAATCCGACCTAAAACTTTTTTAATACTAATTAGTGGTTTATTTCTGATGGGAATTGGTGGTTCGCTCTCGGTTCAATCCAATTTAG
>CAZFZK010000178.1:0-2285 GCA_964523605.1 uncultured Candidatus Planktophila sp.
TCGACGCAAACTATGCATTTCGCGCCGCCTTGCTGCCGAATAAACCTTGTGGTCGGATCAATAAGACCAGGGCTAGTACGACAAATGTTGCTGGGAAAATAAGTGAAGTTCCAATATAAGTAAGAATGAACGAGAGTCCAATTCCAAGAGTTAATCCACGAACCACAGCACCAGTTAAACTTTCAAGTCCACCGATCACAGCAGCGACAAAACCAAATATCAAAAGCGAATCAAGTGAGTACGGCGTGATCGCATCATTAGGTGAAATTAGAATTCCGGCGACTGCACCGGCAGCTCCCGCAAAAATCCAGCCAATTGTGCGAATCGCGCCAACTCTTACTCCAGCTAATCGCGCAATTTCTGGTTGGAATGCTGCTGCACGAAGTGCTAAACCTAAATTGCTCTTCTGAAATATCAGAGTAAAGATAATCATTACCGTTGCAGCGCCCAGAACTATCAGCAGATTCATGCGTGAGAATGGCACGGTGGTGTCACCAAATGTGAATCCATTTGTGGAGACCGGTGGGAAAAATGGTTTTTGATCATTGCCCCAAACCATTCCAATTATGCTTCTAATTAGCCCTAATAACCCAAGCGATGCAATCACCGGCGCTAGCGCTGCAACTGGCCCATCGCTCACATGTTTAAAAAGCGTTCGCATTAACAAAATTTCTACAACAGCTCCGACTAGTGCGCCAGCAATGACGCCACCAATAAATGCCAAAATAAAATTATCGGTTCTAGTTACGATTTCATAGGCGATATATGTAGAGAGAATTGCCTGGCCGGCTTGGGCAAAATTAATTACTCGAGTTGATCGCCAAACTAGTACCAGAGCAAGCGCCATCAAACTATAAATAAACCCATTACTGATTCCAATTAGGAGTGCGTTAATAGCTTGTTGCATTAGTAGCCCAAATACGCGGCATGGAGCGCCGGATCGTTGATTAATTCAGTTGCCGTACCAGTTGCTACAATTTTTCCAAGGTTAATAATGATTCCAATATCAGCTATTCGAAGTGCGCTCATAGCATTCTGTTCTACTAAGACTATGGTTAATCCTAATTTATGGCGAAGTTGATCGATAGTTTGAAAAATTTGTTCAATGACAAGGGGTGCTAGTCCGAGAGATGGTTCATCTAATAAAATTAATTTAGGTCTTGAAATTAGCGCTCGGCCAATCGCAAGCATCTGACGTTCGCCACCAGAGAGGGTGTCCGCACGTTGGCTTAATCGCTCGCCTAACCTTGGAAACAGTTCCAAAACTTCTTTTGTAACTGCCGCTACATCTTTCTTATCTTTTCGCCAGATTCCACCTAAAGCTAGATTTTCTGCAACCGTAAGTTCCGGAATAACAGATTTGCCTTCAGATACATGTGATATTCCGTGGCGAACTAAATTTTCTGGTTTCTTTCCAAGAATATTTTCACCGAGCCACTGAGCGCTCCCGCCGCTAGCTTGCTTTAAACCGGAAAGTGTCCGCAAAAGCGTGGTTTTGCCAGCACCATTTGAGCCAATAACGGCAGCTAATTGACCAGGTTCCACCGTAAATGAAATTCCGTTAAGGGCAGTAATCGCACCATGATCTACTACCAAATCTTTAACAGTTAAACCGTTCATGCGCCACCTGCATTTGTGCCTAGATATGCGGCGATTACAGCTGGATCATTTCTAACATGTGAGACAGATCCGGAAGAAATTACTTCACCAAAATTAAGCACATAGATGCGATCACAAACCGACATCACCACATCCATATGATGTTCAACCAAAATTATCGCGCAGATTGATTTTAAATTTGAAATAACACCATTGAGCCACGAAATATCAGCAGCACCAAGACCGCCTGCTGGTTCATCTAATAATAAAATTCGCGGTTGGCTAACTAACGCTCGCGCAATTGAAACTCGCTTTGTATCTGGGTATGAAAGCGTATCCGCGCGGCGATTGGAAAGTTCGCCAGCATAAACTCGTTCAAGGGCTAATTGAGCCCGCTCTTTTAATTGGGATTCATCTTTATTAGATAAACCAAGTGCAGATCTAATTAGCCCGCTCTTTGCAAATTTATTAGCCCCAACCATCACATTTTCCAAAACAGTTAAATCTGGAAAAAGTCCCACTCCTTGTAAAGTTCTAGAAATTCCTAAATCAACTAACTGATTAGGTTTTGGCCAATTATGTTCTTTGCCATCAAGTAAAAGTTTTCCTGATGTTGCTGCCACTAGTCCCGAGATAGCATTAAAAGCTGTAGTTTTCCCAGCACCGTTTGGTCCGATTAGACCGAC
>CAZFZK010000179.1:0-2271 GCA_964523605.1 uncultured Candidatus Planktophila sp.
TTGCGATTAACCGGACGATCTTTGGTTGAATAGTGAGCACTAATAACATTCGCAATGTTTCTAAGTTTGGCACGCTACATGTCGCCGAAGCACGTATTCGCAATATGGCTAAATGGGCTGGCATCATTTTCTTTGCCGCCGTAATTAACCCAACTCTTTATCTAGTTTCGATTGGTATTGGAGTTGGCTCGTTAATTGATGCGAATAAAGGTGTTGACGGAGTTAGTTACTTAACTTTCTTAGCACCAGCACTACTTGCAAGTGCTGCTATTCAAGGCAGTAGCGATGAAGTTATTTTCCCAACCATGGCCGGTTTCAAATGGGAACGCACCTTCTTCGGTATGCGTTCAACCCCAATTACAGCTAGACAAATATCTCTTGGGTTATTTATCGCTGCAATGGTTAGAACTTCGGTTTCAGTCGTGATTTATTGGATCGCTCTTTATTATTTTGGGGCTCTTGACTCAAGTACTGCATGGCTGGCGATGCCTGCTGCGCTATTTGCAGGTGCTGCTATGGCTTCGGTTATGTTGGCGTTGGCTGGAAAAATTGAGAAAGAGGATTTCTTCTTCACTATCGTCGGTCGATTCATCATGATTCCGATGTTTTTATTCTCAGGCACCTTCTATCCACTCTCACAAATGCCTATTTTCTTGCAGTTTTTCGGCTGGTTATCGCCCCTTTGGCATGCCACGGAAATTGGCCGCTATTTAACTTATGACTACCAGATAAGTGGACCAATGCTCTTGATGCACTTCTCGGTATTGGCCATCATGATTTTTGTTGGCTTGACCGCTTCATTCCGCATCTTCGCAGCGCGATTGGAGAAGTGAGATGAGCTCTACCGCTGTTGAACTTTCCGAGCGCCGGCTGGGTAAATTCGGAGATAAATACTTTGCCGGCCGCCCTCAACAAGTCTTGTTGCGTAACTGGATTTCATTTAAGTCATCGGCCTGGATTGCCGTTGTAAGCGGTTTCCTAGAGCCGGTTCTTTATTTGCTTTCTTTCGGTTATGGCGTTGGCGCTCTAGTTGGAAATATCAGTACAACAACCGGACAAGTTTCCTACGCAGCTTTTATTGCACCTGGATTATTGGCATCGAGTGCGATGAATGGTGCACTACTTGACTCAACTTGGAATGTATTTTTTAAGTTAAACGAAAGTCGTTTGTATAACGCGATGTTGGCTACTTCACTTGGGCCGCTAGATGTCACACTTGGCGAAATTGCTTGGGCGCTAATGCGAGGTGGTGCATATGCAACTGCTTTCACCATAATCATGGCAGCTCTCGGACTTATTACAACATGGTGGGGAATTTTGGCGATCCCATCTGCAGTGATCGTGGCTTTTGGGTTTGCCTCTTTTGGTATGGCGATTACTTCATACATGAAGTCGCATCATCAAATGAATTTCTTTTATATATTTTTGATGCCGATGTTTCTGTTTTCAGGTGCTTTTTACCCGCTAACAGTTTTTCCAGGATGGGCACAAGCAATCATCAAGGCTTTACCGCTTCGACAAGCAATTGAATTGGTTACTGGCTGCATGACTGGAAACTTCTCGGCTAACTTACTGGTAAATCTCACCTACTTTTTGGTGATGATCTGCATTGGTTTGTTTTTTACAACCAAGCGCCTAAACGCACTATTTATGAAGTAAAACCATTATAAATAAGGGGTTTTAGAGCCAACTTGTCAGATCTACGCCTCGCACGATTTGTACGACAAGTAAGAAGACCAGAATTCCAAGTATTCGATAGGCGATTTGGCCATTCTTACTTTCTCGCCAGTTACGTTCTGGGGCTTCAGCCAACCAACCTAGAACAGCAAAGAAAATCCCTGGAAAAGTAAGTACCACAAAACTCCACTTTAAAAAGGTTTGTGGGTTATTAAACATTCCTTGCACCCAATTTGCAAACAGAAATCCGACGAAAACCATTGCTACGATCTTGAAGGCGCCACGCGGAATTAATCTATGTATATGCGGAAATTTGGGTAGCTTCTTAGCGAAAGTCATATTGGCTACGCTTGGGAAAAGAAATAGTGCGGTACCAAGAATAAGTTGGATTGTGAATCCAACGAAAGGAACTGCCAGCATAATAAAGACAAAGGTCTTAATCATCAGAGAATTTATCTTCTGATATTTTGAAGGCTCTTTTAATTCAGCCGAAACCACTTGAAGCCGAACAGGGTAATGGTAAGAAGCAATATCTTCTAAACCTATGCGTACTCCAACTAGTATTGCCGAAAATATTGCAATCTTTTCAGCTTG
>CAZFZK010000180.1:0-2240 GCA_964523605.1 uncultured Candidatus Planktophila sp.
GTGGCATTTTCGTCAGTTCCGAAAAATGGTCGCGGCGCCGCTGCCATAGTTTCGCCAGTTGTCATTGTTTTGCAATTCTTTAGCGGTGTTTTCTTTGTCTTCACACAACTACCGGGCTGGATGCAACAAGTTGCCGCAATCTTCCCGCTGAAATGGCTAACGCAAGGAATGCGAAGCGTTTTCTTACCTGATTCCTTTGCAGCTCAAGAGGTTGCAGCAAGTTGGGAAAGCGGTCGCACCGCACTGATTCTTTTGGTATGGCTAATTGCCGGTCTATTTTTAGCAGTCAAGACTTTCCGTTGGGAAAATAAGTGAAGCGCTTTGTACTAGTGCTTCTCTTGGTTATTTCACTGGGAGTAAATGGGGCAAGTGCCGCTTCAAAAGTTAAGCCATCGCCTTCACCTAAGTGGCCGCCAGTAGGCTTTACCGTAAAAGGTGAGATTTATGCCAAAGTTCCAACCGTTAAAGAGTTAGTTGGAATTGCATCAAACAGTAAAGTCATCACGGCTCAGCTAGCTCAAAAAGTTGATGGTGTACTTATTTGTCAGAAGTATTCTTGTGGTGCAATTACGGTAGCTTCGACAAATGGCTGTGTCTGGTGGGAAGTTAAAGCTAAAGTAATTGGCCCTAAAAACTTAGAAGATCGCACGATTACAACTTTTGGCACGATCCGGACAACAACTACCGGAACTGCAAAAAAGGTCTATAAAACAATCCTTTTAATAAGTTCCGAAGATATAGAACGCGGAAACAAAATATCGAATATAAACGTGATCTGCCATCATGCACCGGCAACAGAAACGCTAAAAACTAACGTTTACACGCCAACGTCGAGCTAAAAACTGATTCGAGTTAGCGGTTTGCTCCTGGAACCCAAAGCTCATCGCCGCGCTCTTTATTTGAGATGCGAGCTAGAACAAAAAGAAGATCAGATAAGCGGTTTAAATATTTTGCTGTCAGCGGATTAACGCCGCCACCAAATGCATGAATTGCCGCCCAAGTGCAGCGTTCAGCGCGACGAGCAACGGTACGAGCAACATGTAAGTTTGCAGCCGCTAATGTTCCTGAAGGTAGAACAAATGAGCGAAGTGGCTCTAGTTGTTCGTTGAAAGCATCAATTTGTTCTTCCAGAAAAGTAATCTGAGATTCCAAAACACGAAGTGGTTCAATTTTTGGTTCATCGATTACCGGGGTACATAAATCTGCGCCGACATCGAAGAGGTCATTTTGAATCCGAATTAAAAGCGGCTTTAAATCTGCAGGCAACGAATCTGCACAAAGCGCCACACCAATTGCTGAGTTAGCTTCATCAACAGTGGCATATGCCTCAAGACGTGGATCATTCTTTGAAGTACGGCTCATATCGCCGAGTGAAGTAGTTCCGTCATCGCCAGTTTTTGTATAAATCCGCGTCAAATTAACCATGGGGAGAGCCTAATCGGGCAGATAAGATACGACCACTCGAGAATCGACATCACGTTACAGAATTTGGGAAGGGGAACGGCCGTGGCTGCTGTAGACCGCTTTCGCGTTGTTGGTGGTGCCCGTTTAGTCGGCGAGGTCGAAGTTAGTGGTGCTAAGAATTCTGTCCTGAAATTAATGGCTGCTTCGCTGTTAGCCACCGGCAAAACCACTATTCGCAATGTGCCTGATATTGCTGACGTAGACATAATGGCCGATCTGCTTACCCGCCTGGGTTGCACAGTCGAGCGCGGCGCAGATTTGGTAACGATTGATGTTCCTGAAGTGCCGGGCCATCGTGCTGATTACGATTTAGTTCGAAAGATGCGAGCTTCAATTAATGTTTTAGGTCCACTTGTTGCTCGAGTTGGTGAAGCTGAAGTTGCTTTGCCCGGCGGCGATGCCATTGGTTCGCGCGGTTTAGATTTTCATATCCGCGGGCTTGAATCCCTTGGCGCAAAAGCGCACAACGAACATGGCTATGTCATTGCCGAAGCGCCTAACGGGCTAACTGGTGCCGAAATTGTTCTGGATTTTCCAAGTGTGGGCGCTACCGAGAATTTAATGACGGCTGCGGTATTGGCAAAAGGTGTGACCACGATTGATAACGCCGCGCGCGAACCAGATTTAGTTGATCTCGGAAATTTCTTAATTTCAATGGGTGCCAAAATTGAAGGTCTAGGCACGCCGCTCATCAAAATTACTGGTGTTGCAAAAATGCACCCAACTGATCATGCAACTATCGCAGATCGCATCGTCACTGGTACTTGGGCATTTGC
>CAZFZK010000181.1:0-2220 GCA_964523605.1 uncultured Candidatus Planktophila sp.
TACATTAGCAACTTCCTCGGGATCGCCAACACGCCCGGTTAAATGAAATGGCGCGGCGACTCGATCAGTCTTTTTGCGATCGCCCTTCGATAACATATCCATGATTGCAGACCAGGTCCAACCTGGTGAAACTGAATTCACACGAATTTTATCGCCGGCATAATCCATTGCCATATTTCGAGTTAATTGCACTAATGCCGCTTTTGATACTGGATAAATCCAACGTCCAGTTTGTGCAACACTGGAAGAGATACTTGTTAAATTAATAATTGATCCCCCACCTTGCTTTGCCATATGTGGGCGAAGCGCCCCAGCCAACATTGCTGCACTTGCAATATTCACATTCAAAGTATTTGTCCATTGGGCGCGAGTACTATCAGCGCCAGAATCATCATATGAACAGGCAAGGTTTACCAGAATATCTACGTGACCCCATGTTGAAATTGCAGTCTCTACAATTTTTGCGATTGATGAATCATCAGTTACATCACCATGGAAGAAGGTTGCACCTGATGCTTTTGCAGCAGCGCTACCGCTTTCAGCATTAATTTCGACGATCATCACTTTTGCGCCATCGTTAATAAGAGTCTGAGCTACAGCGGCGCCAAATAGCGTTCCGCCTCCGGTAACAATCGCAACTTTGCCCTTTAATGAATCTGAAGTCATGTCTCTCCTTTTTAGAACCCTTGGGTAAAAGTAATAGGGGAAAGGTTAGATAGTGCCAGTTCGGAAAGATGTCCCACCCACGCACGGGCTATCCAAAGAACGCAAATAACGCCCGATAAATCGAGGCAAAACCATTGACAGCGCGTCATCGGAGCGTGAACGATTCAGCGATGGTCCCGGTAACTGAACTACTTCGCGAACATAATTTATTTCGCACTACCCATCTAGATGAGGCGCGCAGTGAAGTTGCACGTGTTTTCTGTCCACATGGACTTACAACGACTAACAAAGATGAGAAGCTAAATACAGTTCACAACCGAGTAAGTCTTGGTGATGTAACTTTGAATTATCTAGATTACGGCGCCGAAGTTCATATAACTCCTGGAGAGTTGAATTCTTTCTATCTTATTCAGATGCCACTTGCCGGAAGCGCCGAGATAACTTGTGGCAAGGAGACAATTCATTCGGATGTGAATATGGCTTCAATTCCAAATCCGCTGGAGAAGCTAGACATGGTCTGGCACGACGAGAATCCACAACTACTTGTCTACATAAATCGCAGCACTTTGGAAGAACGCCTAGAAGATTTAATTGGACGCGAATTACATCTGCCAGTTCGATTTGATTTGGGTATGGATCTAACTACCCCAGAAGCTCGGAGCTGGCGAACACTTGTGGACACTCTGGTTTCGGATGTTGATCGAGGTGGTTTAACAATGCACACCGGTGTTAGGAACCAATTCCAAGATCTAATTATTAGTGGACTTCTCCTTTCGCAACGTCATAATTACAGTGAATCTATTGGGACAAGTGTTGAACCTGCCGCACCAAGATCTGTTCGCCTTGCTATGCAGGCCTGTGAGGCAAGCCCTGAAGAACCGCTAACCGTTACAGATATGGCACGAATTGCTGGCGTTAGTATCCGTTCGCTTCAAGATGGATTCAAAAAATATGTTGGCATGAGTCCCACAGATTACCTGCGCAATGTTCGGCTTACTCGTGTCCGCGAAGAGTTGATTTCTGATCGCGGATTTAACACCTCGATTTCTGATGTTGCTTTCGCGTGGGGATTCACTCATTTGGGAAGATTTGCGAAGATGTATCACGAACGTTTTGGCGAATTGCCATCAGAAACTATTCGAAGATAACTAGTTTTTTAAGCGATTGTAAAAACTTTTTGTTAGTTGAATTGAAGCAATTAGCTGCATACCTAACCAAATTGCCGATATTGCGAATGAAATTTGCAGAGAAAATAAGTTTGCAATGATTACGATAAATATCAAACTTGCGCGAACTGGGCGTTCGCAAATTGTCACGATGCCGATTTCGTTATGACCAAGTCCGCCTGATCTAGCCCGTAAATACTCTTGGATATAAGTTGTAAGTAGGGCGGTGAAAACTAGCGCTTTCGGCGCACCTAATTCATAAAGAGCAAGCGCCCAGAAAACTTCAGACAATCGATCAACAAACGAATCGGTGAAAGCACCAAAATTCGACGTGCTCCGCGTGATTATCGCGAGGGATCCATCGATGCCATCAAACAAAAGCGAGGCA
>CAZFZK010000182.1:0-2217 GCA_964523605.1 uncultured Candidatus Planktophila sp.
AAAGACTTCCAGAACGGAGATTTAAGCCTTAGCTACCACCGTTGTTTTCAGAAGCGATGCAACTTTTGAAGCGAGAGTAAAAGGATCTACTGGATGCATCACCACATCATCGGCCTTAGACCATGAAGCCAGCCAATTATCTTGAACTCGACCTGTGATCGCTAAAACTGGTGGGCAATTAAATACCTCATCCTTCAGGGCTCGAGCTAGGCCAAGACCACCTTCAGGAACTGCCTCACCATCAAGAATAAATAGATCCGCACTTCCCTTGGAGTCCAGGTAAAGCCGAAGAGCTGGACCTGTCGCAAATTCCACTATTTTGTGTTCTGGAAGGTCTGCTGAAATTCGACGGCCTAGGGCTGTAATAACGCTGGATCGGACTGATGAGTCATCCGAATAAATCGCGATGGTCAGCTTGCTCTCAGATCCCATGCAACGAATTCTAGCCATCAATTCCCCAAGAATTTGGCTACTTTCAATCTGCCAACTCGTGATGAGTTTCACCTGAAGTAGGTCGCTGCACGAGGCCAGGGATATCTCATTTCAGCTCAGAATCGTGAATAATCCCCCTATGACATCAGCCTTGCAAACCCCGGCCATACAAAAGGTTAACCGCCCGAATCTAGTCGCCGTCGGAACGATTGTTTGGCTATCAAGTGAGTTGATGTTCTTCGCCGCACTATTCGCAATGTACTTCACTACGCGCGCGGTGCAAGGTCCAGATGTTTGGCTTGAATCAACCGGCCTACTAAATATTCCCTTCGCCGCGACGAATACAACAGTTCTAGTTCTATCCTCCGTAACTTGTCAGTTTGGAGTATTCGCAGCCGAACGATTCCAGGCAAAGCGCACAGGTTCCTTGGTGCAATTCAATAAGTGGGGAATGCGGGAATGGTTCGCTCTTACTTTCTTAATGGGAGCATTTTTTATCGGTGGCCAAGTTTATGAATATGCACATTTAGTTAAGGAGAATCTGTCTCTCTCTTCAAATGCTTACGGATCAGTTTTCTATATGACAACTGGTTTCCACGGAATGCACGTTACTGGTGGCTTAATTGCATTTTTGATCGTAATGATTCGAGTTTTCCGCGCTCAAAAATTTGGGCACAAGCAGGCACAAACAGCGATTGTAGTTTCTTACTACTGGCACTTCGTTGACATTGTTTGGATCGCACTCTTCTCAGCAATTTATTTAATCAAATAAAAAAGATGAATAGGTAAACTAATTGAAAAAGGTAGATATGAACTCCGGGATAAAGAAGCTTTCGCGCTATCGTCGTCATCGCTTTGCCCGTCCTGCACTTCTTATCGTTGCCCTCATCTCAATGGGAGCTACCTTTCAAGTGGCAAGTGCGCTTCCTAGCACCAGTCGGATGGAAACAACTGTTAAATCAACTTTGATCGAAGAAGGTAAGCGAATTTTTGCTCAGGGGTGTTCAACCTGTCATGGATTAAATGCTGAAGGATCATCGATTGCACCATCTCTTATTGGCGTCGGTGCTGCATCCGTAGATTTCCAAGTTGGTACTGGGCGTATGCCAATGGCCGACATGAGCCAACAAGCAATGCGCAAGAAGCCGGTCTATAACGCAGAGCAGACAGCTGCTCTCGCTGCTTACGTTGCATCTCTTGCACCAGGACCAGATGCAATTAATGAAGCGCAACTAACTTACGAACGTGATGGAAATACCGCAGAAGGTGGCGAACTCTTCCGCACTAACTGCGCAATGTGCCATAACTTTGCTGGTCAGGGTGGTGCCTTAACTCAGGGCAAGTATGCGCCAACAGTTATGGGAGTTGAGGCAAAACATATCTATGAAGCAATGATTACTGGCCCGCAATCAATGCCGGTCTTTAGCGATAAGACAATTACGCCTGAAGAAAAACTCTCAATCATCAAGTGGATTAAGTCTGCAGAAAGCGAGCCAAATCTCGGCGGCGCTTCACTAGGACGTGTTGGTCCAGTTACTGAAGGACTTTTAGTTTGGACACTTGGACTTGGCTTATTAATCGGTATCGCTGTATGGCTAACTGTGAAGGCGAGATAACTTAAAAATGTCTAATGAAATTGCAAAATTCCAAGATCCAGGTCTTCCAGAACACGTTCATCGCAAGACGGATGTTGATCCAAAGGCGGCTGATCGCGCCGAGCGCCAAGTAGCAGTTCTCTTTATTCTTTCAGCGCTTTCTACTGTCCTAGCGATCTATTCTTATATT
>CAZFZK010000183.1:0-2123 GCA_964523605.1 uncultured Candidatus Planktophila sp.
GCGCAACTATGGCTGAGGCGATTTCAGAGTGGTTTGCTGTTGATTGGCATAAGCGCATCGTTGAACGCTGGACTGCAGCTGGTGTAACAGTGCATTTCGTAGATACCAATACAGCGCCACAAACTTTGGCCGGGCTGACTTTCGTAGTATCTGGCGGGCTGGAATCCTTCACCCGCGATGGCATCGCCGAAACTATTACGGCACATGGCGGCAAAGCATCTTCATCTGTTTCTAAGAAAACTAATTATCTTTTAGTCGGCGCTGAACCAGGTTCAAAACTGGCCAAAGCTGAAGAATTAGGCGTCCCCATTATCGACGAAGCAGCCTTTAAGAAACTACTCGCAGGGTCGTAGTAGGCTCAGCCCATGATTATTCGTGCATCTGAAATCGCTCGCGAACTGCCAGCACCACCAGCTTTCTTTGGTCTACTAGCTTTTGGTGTTCTCTCATTTCTTCTCTATTTAACACTTCGCCTCGGCAAGTAATTTAGAAAAGTTAAAGTTTGAGTCGCAGTAATCGGATTGGCCTTTATGGGGGCACTTTCGACCCAATCCATAACGGTCACCTTTATGTAGTCACCGAACTTCTGGAACGCGATGTCGTTGATCAAATTATTATGGTTCCAGCTGGCGATCCTTGGCTACGCGAGAACGCACCAGTTGCTTCGGGTGAAGATCGTTTAAAGATGTGCCAACTCGCAGTTGCCGAACTTGATTTAGCTGATGAGGTTTTAGTAAATAGCATTGAAATTCGTCGCAGTGGCCCAAGTTATACGATTGATACCGTTGAAGCTTTAAAGGCGACTTATCCAAACGATAAAATAGTTTTGATTCTTGGCACCGACGCTCACTCGAGTATCGATAAGTGGCATCGTGCTGATGAATTAAAGAAGTTAGTCGAAGTTTTAGTCATTGATCGCCCCGAATTTCCTGGGTCACCAACTCTGGATATCGACGCTCTAAATATTTCAGCAACCCAAGTACGCGCTGGAGATTTCGATCTGCTGCCACCTGCAGTAGTTACCTATATAAAGGAACGTGGCCTCTATGCCAGCAAGTGAGTCAGTCAAAGCGTTAACCCAAATCGCGGGGCAGGCAGCAGCCGATAAATTCGGCACGGACATGATTGCCATCGATTTATCTGATCAATTGGTTTTAAACGAAGTGTTCTTGATCGTCACTGGTCAAAATGTTCGACAAGTAGATGCAATCGCTGACTTTGTTGAAGAAAAGTTGCGCCAAGCTGGAGATAAGCCAGTTCGGCGCGAAGGTGGCGAAGAATGGATTCTGCTGGATTATTCAGATTTGGTTGTGCATATTCAAAGTGCTGATCTGCGCCGTTATTACATGCTCGATCGCCTCTGGAATGACTGCCCGACAATTAAGTTAGATGTTCGAATTCCAGTCGAAGAGTAAGAATTTCAAATGGCTAATCGAGTTTTATTATGGCGGCATGGCCAGACTGATTGGAATACCGTAAATCGGTTCCAGGGACATTCCGACATTCCATTAAATGAAGTAGGCAAGTATCAAGCCAAACATGCTGCAAGTATCTTGGTCGGTATGCAGCCAACGAAAATCATTTCAAGTGATCTTTCGCGCGCTCGAGAAACCGCGCAAGCACTCGGTAACCTGACAAATCTCAAGGTTGAAGTTGATATTGATTTGCGCGAAACAAATGGCGGTCTCTGGGAAGGCAAAACTGGCGCTGAAAATCGGGCCGAAGATTTCCAAAACTTTGTTCGCTGGATTGATGGCGAAGATAACCCAGCTGGAACCACGGGTGAAAAAAGAAGTGATGTGGCAAACCGCGCTGTTGGTGCGATCAAGCGAGCACTGGGTGATTTAGATAATCAATTATTAGTTGTCACAACACATGGCGGCACAGCTCGTTGCGTTCTGGGTTCATTACTTAATTTGCCGATGGCTAACTGGGGCGCTGTAGGTGGCCTATCTAATGCATCTTGGTCGATTTTGCAGACTAATCCGCGGGGCTGGCATTTAGTTGAACATAATGCGGGCTCTATTCCGGAAGTTATCTTGGGCGAAGAAAGCGGAGCGATCTCGCCTGAATAAATAAGGTAGGGTCTGCTTCTCAAAGAAATTCGGGGCTGTGGCGCAGCT
>CAZFZK010000184.1:0-2093 GCA_964523605.1 uncultured Candidatus Planktophila sp.
TACGAAGTCCTCGGATAACAGTTTTATATCTGCAAGGGGAAGGCAGATATTTAACAGCGACCGGGGACTTCGCTTTTTATTTACTGTCTTACTTAAAGTAATCCACTCAAATCATCAGGGACTTCAACGCTGGCTAAATAAACCTGCGGATTTAGTAATTCTTCTTGAGTTGGCAAGATGCCAGACCAAATCTTGTCACGTGTTGAAATATTGCTGAGTTCAGAGATAGATCGCCAGAACGCACTTGCTTCGCGGGCTAACCGAGGTGATACCTCTAGGCCGAGCAGTGAAGAAAACAGTTGTTTGGTTGGCGCATTAGTTACGCGATGACGACGCAAAGTTTCGCGCAACTTTTCTAAATTCGGCAAACGTTCACCAGCTGCTGTTGTAACAACTTCATCAACCCAGCCATCGATTAGCGCTAGAGCAACTTCGAGTTTCGTTAACGCAAACTTCTGCGCTTCAGATTCTTCCGGAGTAAACAAACCTTTATTGATGGCGTTGGCAAAAGATTCTGGATTACTTAAATCAAACTCTGCTGAATCAAGTGCCGAGGTTGCTTGATCTTGAATCGCATCCATATCAATAGTTATACCGCGGCCATAATCAGTAATTGATTGGCGCAGATATGAAACTAGCCAAGGATTGTTATCGAATAGTCGAGCAATCGCCGCTTCGCGTAGTGCGTGAAAGAGGCGAACTTCGGCAATCGGCACATCTAAATCCTGCGCCCAAGTGTTTATATTTTGTGGAATTAAAGCAGGGTGGGCCGGGGTAATTAGCGGTAAACCAACATCGTGGATTCCAGTGACACTGGCTGAAAGTTGACCTATAGCTTGACCTAATTGAGTTGCAATAAGCGAGCCAATAAAGCCTTTTAACAAGCTACCGATCATGTCCATCGAAGCGTGTGCGTTTCCGATACCGCCCAAAATATTTTCGCCATTTGGGCCTTTAAACATATTCGGATCAACACCCGCTTCAGCTAAAAATTCTTCGTTAAGCGAACCATCGGAATTAAATGCTTGGTCTGCTGCATGACTTGCTTGCGATAACAAACCAGCTAATGCGCCAGCTAAACCAGCTGCAAGTGGTTCGACAGTTTCTTGCCAACCAGCCAACGTAGTGTCGACCCAATCAGTGCGACTTAGCGCAATTCGATTTTCAGTTGCGTTCAAAGTGAAATCTGTTTTGTCATCGAGCCACAGTTGAGCCAGATCAAGGGCTGTTTTTATCTCGGCAACATCATTTGCACCGACAGGTTGAGAACCATGTGCCTGGGTAAATTTCTTTGCCATGTCACGCACAATTGTTTTTGGCAGCGGTTCTGGTTTTGCTGAATTTGAAAGTAGTGGATTTATAAATCCAGCTGGGTTCATGCCGAGTTGTTCGAACTGAGCTTTCATTTGGGCTTGCATTGCTTCAAGAGCTGCAGCAAGTTCGGCAGATTTTTCAGCGTCGTCTGAGTTATCGCTGGGTCCAAAACCAAAAGATGTCATGTCTACCTTTCCAGTGTTGCGTAACTCTCGCTAAATCTTATAAAACTCTTAAAACCTGACGAAGTAATACTAGTTAAACAACCCAAGTGGGCACTTTCTTCCCGAAACCTCTAGGCTAGGCCTATGTCCAACGCCTTCACCGCCTTAATTTGGTGGCTAATTCCCCTTGCCGGCCTGCTTGGTGCGCTTGGCTATGTGCTCTGGGTTAGCAAATTTCAAGGCAAATTCGAGCAAGAAACAACTCGCTCGGTGACCTCATTTCAGAAGTTCCAAGATTCCTTCCGCGATCAACAGGCACGCGATCTTGAAGCAAAAGAAAAGCCCGTCGATCCAACTGCCTAAGTGCATCCGATGAGATTTTCTCCGCTGCCTCGCTTAGTTAAATACTTTCTTTCTTTGATTCTAGTTTTATCACTTTTCATTCCGCTGCCATTTGCAATCGTGCTACCTGGGCCAGCAACTGATGTATTGGGCCCAGTTGTTCAAGTGCCAAGTAGATTCGCAGATAAAGTCCCAGCACCGACTGGCAAATTAATGCTGACTACGGTTTCGATCTCAACTCCCGATGCCAAAGTCTTTGGGTTCGAAGTTTTA
>CAZFZK010000185.1:0-2072 GCA_964523605.1 uncultured Candidatus Planktophila sp.
GTCACCCGGAGCACCCCGCCGCGGTGGAGGGTTGCCGTCTAGTAAGCCGGGGCTAGTACCTAGAACTCGTGACCTGGGTAAATTGTAACTCGCGGCGCTCGCAGCTGCGAACTCTTTAGATGCGGCTAATTACCCTCAAATATCGCGCTTTTCACTTTCGGATGAAGTTGTTCGCGCATCTGAATGAAGGCTGCAGCGGGCCAGCCAGCACTAAAGACTCGTCGCAGTAACAGGGCCAATGAATAACCGGGGTTATCTACCAAAGCCCGATCGAGCGCTTTATGTGCCAGCGCACCTTGACCTGATTCATAAGCAACTGCCGCAAATATTGAAGCAATTGGTGCGACGTAACCAACTGGTGCGATACGTAATAACTCTTTCCACATCGTCCAATAAGTCTCAAGCGTTTCAGCGCTGTGAATACCGAGGGCGTAATCGCGCACTTGAATATCAGATAGACGACCAATTACTTGGGCAATTAAATCTGGGTCACTATTTCCGCGACCAAGTTCATAGAGTTCACCAAGATCTACCACTGCAGTCGCGCCATCTCGTTGCTTTTCATTTAGATCTGGTGAATCTTCGTGCACAAAATAGCTTTCCACTTGGGCAGTGAAATCAACGCCAATGTTTGGAAGCGCCGCAATTGAATCCGCTAATTTCGAAACATCGATGAAAGGTAATGTGCGCCCTGCCATTACTTGTTCGGCAGCAACTCTGGAGCTATCAAACTCGGGCAATAGATTTCCTTCTGGTGGGCAACAGGAAATTTCTTCACAAATTACAGAGCGCCAGCGATTGCCAATTACTTCGATTGATTCGCGAATCTCGATCGAGTTCTTAGCTAACGAAGCGGCCATTTGCTTAAGCACGCTGATACCTGGCTCATGTATTTCTGATTTATCACTTGGCAAGTAAGCCAAAATAAGAGCGGCATCTGCACCATCGAGTTTGATGTGGTGCGCCAATAAATCATATGCGTCAGTATTTTCATTACTTGGATAATCAACGCGCATAGCCATCGAAACCTGGTCACCCTTGATGGCCACTAAAACCAGCGAATCACTTGGGTGATAGCCGATTAGAAATGGAATTGCAGCTAGTAAATCATGTGGAGAAGTAAGTGTTGTCATGTCTGTGAACCTAAATTAACAAACTGACCAATTTCCAGAATTAGCTAACTGCTGTGGATGACCAAAACCCAGAATTCTTTAGATGGCTAGAACATGAAGCGCGTTGGCGCGATAACCACCGTGACAACTGCAAAAACTGTGGTTTTGATCGTGCCGGTTATTGCTCGAGTAGTTCCATTGTGGGTCCAACTGCCATTCCAACTTTGCACCAAAATAATTGGGTAGCTGCCTGGATTCTTATAAGTATGTTTAATTTTGCCATTTGGATATGGGCCGCCGGCATCGGAAGTACTTAGGAAAGTCCCATCGCCAAAACTCCAGACGAATCCCGGACGCAACAACACATCTACTACTTCGCCAACAACCGTTACCCGAGTTGCAAACTGAGTTGGTAAATCACTCCAGAAATAGATCGGCACATTAACTAGTGGTTCGGCTTCTGGTTGATATGCAATTCCGCCAGTGGGTAATAACTTTATTAACCGATCATTTAGTGAAACTGATCTCGGTGCCTTTGGTTTAAGAGTGGATTTGACTGTTGGCTTAATGCGCGGTTTATAAGTTCGCTTGGGCTTTGGTTTAGCTGAAAGTGAAGGTGTCGGTGTTGCACTTGGTCGCGGAATTAACTCAGGAAAAATCGGCTTCATAACAGTTGGCTTCGATGGCTTAACTGTGCGCGGTTTTGCATTCGCTTTTGGCCCACTTCCTTTCTTGCCCTCAATAATTATTTGGCCATCTTGGGTGTAAACATCAATGCAGGCGGCATCGACACAGTCAGCTGCTTCAGCTGTATTCAAAGGTATTGGTAGAGCTAAAAGAAAGCAGATCAGTAGTTTTCGCATCTGAGCAGGCTAGGTATCTGAATAGGTCCAGTTCGGCGCGCACTGCAAAAGTGTGGATGATGTGAGAGCCTAGAACTGTGGCAATGCGCGATGGAGA
>CAZFZK010000186.1:0-2066 GCA_964523605.1 uncultured Candidatus Planktophila sp.
GGTGTTGGAGTCGGTGTTGGAGTCGGTGTTGGAGTCGGTGTTGGAGTCGGTGTTGCAACAACCTTTACGCCTTTGCTCCAAACTAACTTCTTACCGGACTTAACGCAGGTGAACTTGTAACCATTTACTATTGAAGTCGTATTCAACCTTGAGCAACTACCACCAGCTTTAGCTGTTGCGGCGACTGCAAGATTCGATGGCAACAAAATGGCCAGAAGCAATATCGCTAATGCGGGTATAAGTCGGCGCATTGAGCGAGAATAATTCATTACTAGCAAGAAAATAAGTGCACGCGCAGTGAATTCTGAGGAATTTACTTAATCCCGATAACCAGTCTCACGCGACCTTGGAAATTAGGATCCATTAGTTCGTAGTTAAGAGTTAATTCACCGCTAAATGCACCAAATTCATTTATGTGGGTGCCATAACCAAGATCAAAGCGACCAATTTGGGTATTTGTTTCGGTGGCATTGGCCGGAACCACAGTAAGTGTGCCTGCTAAACCTTTGGCGAATTCCGGTATTTCAGAGACTAGCTCGAGAAATTGGCCAGGCTCAAGCCTCACGTTAGTCGAGTAGGTAATTGGATTCTTTCCATCGCCCTTTAGATCAAGGATTATCACGCGTGCTTGATCTGAACTCGCTCCCACGCTTTCGACCACACTCTGTTTCGTGTTGATTGAACCGCTTGCTCCAGATGTGATCGCTAAATAGATACCGAATCCCAAGGAAATTGCGGCCAGGAAACCAAGGGCAGTTAAGAGATAGTCACGGTGGCGACGCTTATTCGCTTTTAGTATTACTAGCTCTGCCAGATTCTCATTTGAAACTAGATTGATACCGAGTCTTTCAAACTCGCGTTTGATTACATCGTCGATCTCATTCATTTGTCGCCCCCTTTCTCTTCAACTAATTCAGCATCCTCTATTTCATCTACCGTAAGTTCTGGTCGGTTTTTATTCACAGAGGCCGAGATTTCTTTGGTTCCTTGAATAAAACTTGCAACAGCTAGCCTGCCCCGAGCTAAATGTGAAGCTGCTGTACCCATCGGCATTTGTAACGAACTTGCAATCTCTTTAAGTGCGTAACCTTCTTCATAAGTAAGAACTAAAACGGCGCGCTGTGCCGGTGTGAGTGACTTAAGGGCAGCATGTACTAAAAGACGCTCGGTGATTTCATCAGTTGAATCACTTCCATCAATTGCAGCATCAAGTGCTTCAAGCGTTGTCTCTAACTCATCTTTCTTACGTGCCCACTTACGTCGCAGATCAGCATGCTTACTAACCATTATTCGAATTGCATAAGCCTCGAGGTTCTCAAACTCTCTAACTTTGGCCCATCGGCGATAAACATCGATCAGAGTTTCTTGAAGTACATCTTCAGCATTTTGAATATCGAAACAAATAATCCGGGCAGCGCGCAGCAAAGTTACCTGGCGCTCATTCACCCAGGCTGCAAATTCTTGGTCATGCCGTTTGGCCAATTTTGCGCTCCTTGTAGAGAGCACAGGCTAACCGAACGGCTTGTAATAATCACTAGGGCGATCTTCTTGCCTGAGCGAACAATCAACTAACTGGTAGGAATAGGTGCGATCTCTAACGCCTCTTGATCCCAGAGCACCTGTTTTCCTCTTGCCCACTTAATTTCGTCGTATATATATTGGCCAAATTTCGGATAAGCCACTTCAGGTGTAATTCCAAATGTTTTCTTAAATACACCTTTCCACGCGGGGCAGGTAATTCCTTCTTGGCTAACGGGGTAATCACAAACCCCTATCCATGAATCTTTAAGCCCCAGATAAAAACTCTGGATCGCATCATTTCCATATGTGCCGCCAAGATACTGAAATGCCATCGAACCTAGAATGTAATTTATCCAAGGATCACACTGGCTTCCTTTTTTGCGTTCATTTTGAACGAAAAAATCAGCCCAATAAGAAGCGGGTTTAGATTGAAAATCAGGCTCTTCGCCCATCGTTGGAATTCTTGATAATGCCTGAAGCCAGAAGTTTCGATACATAGCTTGGCTGTTGCGTCCTGCCAGTAAAAAACCGTAATAGTTTGCATT
>CAZFZK010000187.1:0-1304 GCA_964523605.1 uncultured Candidatus Planktophila sp.
TCAAAGATTGCATCTCTTCTTTAGTCAAACCAGTTGCTGGTTCATCAAGGATCAAAATCTTTGGCTCGGTTGCAACTGCGCGAATTACTTCGAGCAGGCGCTTTTGACCATGTGATATTGAACCTGCTGCCAGTTCTTCCATACCTAACATACCAGCTAGTGATAACAAGGCCTTAGCCTCGGCAACACTGCGTGAGTTAGCTTTTAGATAGCGAGGTGTGCGGAAGATTGCATCGAAAATACTGTACTTATCTCGGCGATACATTCCAGTTAATACGTTATCTAAAACACTGACTCGTTCGAACAAGTGTGGAATCTGGAATACGCGTGTTACGCCGTCACGGGCAACCTTAAACGGCTTCTTATCAGCCTCTGTACCATGCAATACAACTGAGCCCGAAGTTAACTCGTGATAACGAGTTAGTGCCGAGATCAAAGTTGATTTACCCGAACCATTTGGTCCAATGATTCCGTGAATTTCACCGGCCTTAAATTGAACTGAAATTCCATCAACTGCGTGAACGCCACCAAAGTGCTTAACGACGTCTTTTGCTTCAAGTAAAACTTCGCCTTTAGTTACATTCTTAACCGCGATATCTAAGTGATAGTTATCGGCTTCGTCAGGCAGTACTTCTCGTAAACGAGGTGAACCGTAGCGAGATGCTCTATATGTGCCCACAATTCCGCGCGGCAGAATAATCATGGTCAAGAGAAGAATTGAACCCAGTACAAGAGTTCGATATTGACCGGTACCGCGGATCATGAAGTCGATAACGGCTACTAAGGCCACACCCAATACCGGTCCAGCCAGTGTTCCGACTCCACCCAAGAATAAGCCCACGAAGAAGATCAGACCATTATTTAAGTCGCCAATATCGGCAATTGCATAACCGATTTGAATCGAAAGTAGGCCGCCAGCTAAGCCAGCAAGTGCGCCAGATACGCCGAATACCTTAACCCGGTGCATATTTGGTGAAATACCAAGGGCAGTTGCAGTCTCTGATGACTCGCGCAGTGCCATGGTGTTTCGACCAAAACCACTAAAAATTAAGTTGCGTTGAACAATGTAGGCCAGAATCAAAATTGTGATCATGACTCGATAGAAACCTTCAGCCGACATCATGCCGCTTGGAATTCCTGGGGCGAAAACTCCAAAGAGACCGTTATATCCACCGGTTAATTCGCCGCCATGGCGAACAGCTTCCATCGCGATTAGGTTAACGGCTAGAGTAATCATGCCAAAGTAAAGATAGGTAGCACGGAGCGAAATCAGAATTACTAAAATCGCAAAGATAGGACCGGTT
>CAZFZK010000187.1:1314-2063 GCA_964523605.1 uncultured Candidatus Planktophila sp.
AGCCTTGCTTAACTGCAAGGATTGCAATGGCGTAGCCACCCACCATCTGCATTCCGGTGTGCATTAGCGAAAGCAATCCACCGTAGCCCATACAAATATTTAGCGAGATTGTTAGAATTGCCGAACAGACAGCTACGGAAACTACTTGTAAATAAAAACTTGGATTACTGCTCGACTTGATTAAAACGGGAAAGTAATAGAGAAGCGCGATAGCTAGAAGAGATCCTGTGACGAGGACGCGGTTCAATCCTTTAAATGTTGAAATCACTTATCTTCCCTCAACTCTCTTGCCGAAGAAGCCATTTGGTTTGAGAATCAAAATTGCCGCTAGTACGAAGAAGGTGCTAAAGAGCCCCCAGGTTCCGCCAAGCCAGGATCTAACTACGCTATCTAAAATACCAATCATCAAACCACCGACGACTGCGCCCTTAGGGCTGCCTACGCCGCCAATAATGGCCGCGGTAAATCCTTGAATTGTGAAGAAGAGACCAGCAGCTGGCGCCACAATAATTACTGGCGTTGCTAAGAATCCAACGATTGCGATAACAATTGTGCCGGTGATAAAAGCAAGTTTAATTACTGGTCTAGTTGGAATACCAAGAATTGTTGAAGTATCTGGGTTATGTGCAATGGCGCGAATAGAACGTCCCCAGAGAGTGCGCTTTAAGAATTGATCGTTTACGATAAATACGACGATCATCAGCAAGATAACGATTAGCTTTTGAATCGATAACTTTGCGCCAAAAATC
>CAZFZK010000188.1:0-2043 GCA_964523605.1 uncultured Candidatus Planktophila sp.
GAGTTCGTGATGCAACTTCAAGGAAACCAAATAGCAGTGCGCTAATTGCCATACCGACAGCTGAATTTCGACCAAGGAGTGCGATAGCAATGGCCGTGAAGCCAACACCTCCACGGAAACCAAGGGTGTAGCTATGAGTATCACCTAAGAGCGTTGGCAAGCCAGCAAGTCCAGCAATTGCACCACTTGCAACGAGAGCTATAAAAGTCATTTTCTTAGAGTTAACACCGCTCACTCGTGCGGCAATTGGATTCATTCCGCTAGATCGCAATTCAAAACCAAAGCGGGTGCGATTTACTACAAACCAAAATGCAATGCCCAGAACAATTGCGACTAATAACATTCCATAAACGCCGCCACCAGGTTGTTCTTCAACACCAAGTTTTTTCAAGACCGGCATTAAATCCGGGAATTGACCACTGGCTGGCAGCGGCTTGGTAGCTAAGTCATTACTTCCTTCAACTTTGACCATGAAATGTTTAGATAATAAATATGCAGAAACTCCGCCGGCAACGCTGTTGAGCATAATCGTTGAGATAACTTCGCTGACTCCTCGCTTTACTTTCATGTACGCAGCGATCGAAGCCCACAAACCGCCAACAAACATGGCAATCAAAAATATCGCAAGAATATGTAAGACCGGAGGAAGAACAATCATGGCTCCGAAGTACGCCGCAAAAAGCGAACCTAAGCGAAGCTGACCTTCAACTCCGATATTAAATAGACCAGCTCGAAACGTCAGAGCAATTGCAATCGCGGCGATGTAATAAGAAGTCGCAAGATTTACAGCTTCCATTAATGAACCTGCACCTGAACCAAATTCCCACATGAGAGAAAATGCTTCACGAGGTGATTTATTCGTTGCAAGTAAAGAGGCACTCGATACTGCCAAACTAAATACCGCCGCAAAAACTGGTGCAGCAATAGAAAGCGCAATCTTTCCTGGTTTAAATCTCATTACGCGGCTCCAGTCATTGCAGAGCCAAGTGATTCTGGTGTTGTCTTTGTTGGATCGAGTTCTGCTGTTACAGATCCACGCAGCATAACTATCAATCGATCAGATAAACCAATGAGTTCTTCAAGATCAGCGCTGATAAGAACAATTGCCATTCCTTTTTCGCGAGCAGCGCGCAATTCATTCCAAATAGCAGCTTGCGCACCAACATCTACTCCACGTGTTGGGTGTGATGCCAATAGTAAAGATGGAGCACCGCTCATTTCACGACCAACAATAAATTTTTGTTGATTACCGCCAGATAAAGCAAGTGCCAAAGTATCAGGACCTGGAGCACGTACATCAAACTCTTGCATGATTCGAACAGTGTCCTTCATCGTCGCTTTGCGATCAATTAGTACACCATTCATTACGGGTTTTCCACGTTGATGTCCCAAAATTCTGTTTTCCCATAGCGGTGATGACATCAATAAAGCTTGGCGTTGGCGATCTTCTGGAATAAAACCAATTCCCATATCGCGTCGTTCAGAGACAGATTCATCATCGAGTGGTTCGCCTTTAAAAACAACTGTTCCGGTGTAATTACGTAACCCGAGAATTGCTTCGATTAATTCACTCTGGCCATTGCCTTCTACGCCTGCAATTCCGAGGACTTCACCCGCGTGCAATGTGAAGCTAACGTCGCTAACAAGATTGCGTGCGCCCGATTCAGCTAGAACAGTCAGCTTTGAAAGTGAGAGAGTCACTTCATTGCGCTTTGCGCTTCCGTGAATTTCAGGAGATGGCAACTCGCTACCAACCATTAGTTCGGCTAATTTCTTTGCGCTTACATCACTCGCTTTTACTTCAGCAACTGTGGATCCTGCCCGAATGACCGTGACGTCATCAGCTACTCGCAAAACTTCATCAAGTTTGTGAGTAATAAAGATGACCGTCAATCCATCTTTACGTAAGCCCTGCAAAGCTTCAAAGAGTTCATCGACTTCCTGGGGCACAAGAACGGCTGTTGGTTCGTCAAAAATTAGAATTTTTGCGCCACGGTATAAAACCTTAAGGATCTCTACTCTTTGACGCTGACCTACTCCTAA
>CAZFZK010000189.1:0-2038 GCA_964523605.1 uncultured Candidatus Planktophila sp.
GACAAAGGGCCAAGCAGATGCTGCTCGCGTACGAGAGCTTCTACTTGGCCACCTAGGTCAATAGTTTGGGGTCAGTAATCTGGGGTCAAGCTTAATTATTTGTAGCTAGTGCCCGACTGCAACACCTTCGGTTTCAACGATTGCTTCTTTGCCGATATTAATAAAGGCAAAGACCACAATTGCGCCAATAACTAATAGACCAGCGCTGCAATAGAAGACCACGGTGAAACCGTGAGTTAGTGCTGCTGGCATTAACTTTTGCCCCAATTCGCCGTTGTTCTTAATGTAAGCAGCCGTACTTGTAGCAGCGATTGTGTTTAGTAATGCAGTACCAAGAGAACCACCAACTTGCTGGCTAGTATTGATCAGAGCGCTTGCAACACCAGCATCTTGATTACCGATTCCATGAAGTGAAGTTGAAGCACTTGGAATAAATACCAAACCGAGGCCAATACTGATCACCGGCAATATTGGAAGAACGTGAGTGAAGTAACTAGTGTCAGGGGTAATGCGAGTTAATAGCAGTAAACCGATGGCTGACATTAGAAGGCCTGTAACCATAAGTGGGCGAGGACCGATCTTTGGAAGCAATTTTGATGCGATTCCGGCAGCAAAAACAATGCCGAAAGTAAATGGTAAGAACGCAAAGCCTGACTTAAGTGGTGAGTAGCCGAGCACGTTTTGCAAATAGATACCAAGGAATAAGAACATTGAGAAAATACCAGCACCAATGAAAAGAGAACTTAGGTATGAGCCACCACGGTTACGTTCCATTAACACGCGCATAGGCATAAGTGGATTTTTAACTCGTTGTGCGATCGCAACAAAAATAGCCAAGAGGACTATTGCTGCTATGAAGAAAATAATGGTTTCGGTTGCGGTCCAGCCAATAGTTGCCGCGCGGTTAAAGCCGTATACCAATGAGAACAGGCCAAGAGTTGCAGTTAAAACACCTGGAATGTCATAACTATGTTCGCCGCCTGCTTTAGATTCCTTAACAACTGGAATTGCAAAAAGAGCAGTGACAATTGCGATTGGAATATTCACGCCTAAGCACCAACGCCATGAGAAGTACTCGGTGAGTACGCCACCCAGAATTAGGCCAATTGCTGCGCCGCCACCAGAAATACCACCGTAAACGGCAAAAGCTTTTGCGCGTTCTTTTGGCTCGGTGAAAGTAACGCTAACAATTGACAGTGCAGCTGGTGCAAGAAGTGCGCCAAATACACCTTGAAGTGCCCGAGCTGCGAATAGTAGATCTGGTGATGCTGCGATTCCGCCAAGTGCTGAAGCGCCAGCAAATCCAAGGAGTCCAATAATGAATGCTTTTTTGCGACCGATAAAGTCTGCGATGCGGCCACCTAGCAAAAGGAGAGAACCAAAGGCCAAGGTATAAGCAGTAACGATCCACTGTTGATTCGCATCAGTGATTCCAAGATCAGCCTTAGCACTTGGAATTGCGATATTTACGATGGAACCATCTAGAACCACCATCAATTGTGCAATAGCGATAACGCCAAGAGTGCGCCAACGATTCGGATCTAGACCATCTTGAATTTGTTTTTTCACTTGTTCTCCTTTGTGTTTCCTTGGTTTTGCAAAGATGGAATTAATATTCCATCAACTAGTTGTTCTATGAACTTGCGATTTACTGGTTGGTGTGTCATAAAGATTCGATATGAAAAAACTCCTGGCAAAATTTCAAGTAGAAGGTCAATATTTGCGCTCTTCGAAATCTCACCACGTTTAATTCCGCGCTCGATGATGTGCATGACTGAGTCATCCTGACTCTCACGGATTGAAGTTGGAATCAGTTTTCCAAGTTCAGGGTCATTCTTTGCAGCAGTTAGCAAAACTGAGACAACTGCTCCATCTGGACCTTTTAAAGTCTTAATTCTCTCTGAGATCATTTCGATTAGGTCATCTCGAAGATTTCCTTCATCAATTTCTGGGGGAGTGCAAAAGGTGTAGCGAGTGACTGCGCTTACCAATAATTCTTGTTTGTTCTTCCAGCGGCGATAAATAGTTGCCTTGCTCG
>CAZFZK010000190.1:0-2032 GCA_964523605.1 uncultured Candidatus Planktophila sp.
CATTCAATTTAAGAGTTAACTTAAATGCACCAGGGCCCGTGACAACAAGGCTTGGGAGTTGCGTCATCTTCAAAGAGTTCTCTGGCTTCTTATCAACGATCAAGTATTGAATCTCTAACGCATCGCCATCTTTAAACTGTGCACGAAAAGCCTTCTTCTCGCCAGCCTTTGCAAAAGATGCACGCACCGCAAATGAAACTGTTCCATCAACTAACAATGGGCCCTTTGCTGCAGTTGTATCCGAGTTAAGAAGGACTACTGGTTGATGTGCAACGGCAACACTGGTGGCAAGAAAGATGAACGCAGCAACCAGTACCAGTAACTTCTTCATAGGAAAACGGTACAGGCGCTTTGCCCTCTTTCCTAGGGCTTGGCGCTTTCTAATTGCATCTCTCTAAACCTCAATAAGGTGAACTTAGCTTGATTGCTAATCGTTTCATCTGTTGATTTAGAAGCTTCGGTCAAAGGTAAAACAATGCACTCTCCCAGCGCGCAGAGAAATCTCGTTAGTCCAAATTGAACATCTGAATCCCCTCTACCGAGTTGCGTGATTAACTTCGCTACGAGATCGGATTTCTGATCATCCGGGACTAAAACTGAGGCAACCCGCCAGGCGGTTGAAGCTATGAAATCATCGGAATCAAAGAGCATCTCATCGGTAACCAATGTGTAATTGGCCTTATCTCCGATTTTGGAGAGTGTATGAATTGCTTGGCTCTTTGCTTGAAGATTCGAAGATCGCAACTCAGGCTCTAGCCTTTTAACTACTTTCGAAACATCATTTCTCATCAGCGCCCAAGAGAGCGTATCCCTGACAAAGAAGTCTGACTCAATGGCGCATTGCGAAATAAGTACTTCGATAAATTCTTCTTCGGGATAAGTTCCTGCCGCTAGTGCTGCCTTTAGACGAACAGACTGATCCGGCGAGTCTAAGAGAGCACGAAGAGTGGGCACGAGTTCAAGAATATCGCTTTAAGTCAAAAGAAAAGTGGCTGAGGCAGATTGCCCCAGCCACTTCATCCTCAATTTATTACTTGCTCTTCAGGGCTTTCCAAGTTACTGGAATAAGCAGTGCCTGAACTACCATTGAAACTGTGGTGAAAGTATTTGGCGCACCATCGGCGACATAGCTTGTTACTTGACCGATAGTCCAACCGATTAGTGTGATGAAAAGAAATGTAAGGGCAGCATCTTGATGTTGCTTGTGCTTTAGTGAATAGAGCGCAAACAACGCCAACATTAATTGTGCGGCCATAAACGCTCGCAAATTAGACATAATCAGGATACTTAAACCATCTTCGCCTAGAGCTGTCTCGGGAGAAACTAAGCCAGCAAAAGCCGTTACAGTCCCAAGGATTCCCATGAAACCTATGTAAAAAGTACGGAAATTCATTTACACATACCTCTTCCTAGTAGATGTCAGAACAAAATAAATTATGACATTTGAGGTTCAGTAGATTGCGAAGCCACGCTTTTATTCAAATTGAACTTAACGTGGTGCTTAGCTGTTTTGCGGGAAACCTAAATTGATTCCACCATGGCTTGGATCAAGCCAGCGGCTGGTTATTACTTTGCCACGTGTAAAGAAGTGAACCCCTTCGGTACCGTGCGCATGAGAGTCACCAAAGAGCGAGTTCTTCCATCCGCCGAATGAGTAATAAGCCATGGGTACCGGGATCGGTACGTTGATTCCGACCATGCCAACTTCAACTTCGTTTTGGAATCTGCGGGCAGCGCCACCGTCGTTAGTAAAGATGGCAGTGCCATTTCCGTACTCATGGCTATTTACTAGCGCCAGAGCTTCATCGTAAGTATTCACGCGCAGAATGCTCAACACTGGGCCAAAGATTTCATCGGTATAGACCGACATATCTGGTGTGACGTTATCAAGCAGAGTTGGCCCAAGGAAGAAACCATCGCCGTCGACCTTTAAATCGCGGCCATCAACAACAACTGTTGCACCAGATTTTGCGCCGGCTTCAATATATGAAGCAACTTTGTCTCGGTGAACCGCGCTAACTAATGGACCCAT
>CAZFZK010000191.1:0-900 GCA_964523605.1 uncultured Candidatus Planktophila sp.
CGACTATGACAAAGGATTGGCTTATGCCAAAACCGTAAATAAACCTATCATGTTAGATTTTACAGGGCATGCCTGTGTGAATTGTCGTAAAATGGAAAATAACGTTTGGTCAGACGAACGTATTTTGACTCTTTTAAAAAATCAAGTTGTTGTGATCTCTCTCTATGTAGATGATAAAAGAGAGTTGCTCAAAAGTGAACAGTTTGTTTCTAAATCTACCGGATCACGTATTGAAACTATTGGTGATAAATGGACTGACTTTATGATTTCTACATACAAAACAAACACACAACCTTTGTATGTATTGACCGATTTAACTGGTGGTAATTTGAACACGCAACAACCTACCATTAGTTTTGTTGGAATAGAAGAATATGAATCGTGGCTGAAACAAGGTATTTCAAAGTTTATTAAGTAAATTTCAATTGTATAAAAAAAACCGCAACTAAATAGTTGCGGTTTTTTATTTATATACTAGAGATTATTACAAGAACTCTCCGTGTTGAGTAATATCTAACCCTAATTCTTCTTTGTCTTCACTAACTCTTAATGGAGTAATTTTGTTTACAATGAAGAACAATTTGTCTAAAAATATCTGACCCAACATTAACAAACATTTCATAAATAGTACGAAAAGCAATTGTTTTTCTACGTTTCTTTTCATTTTGTTGAAGCTCTATTTTGAAATCTTCTTCGGATAATTCCGATACAAGAACTCGCTGACACCTTCTATCCTTAGGACCATGATGACTTCACTTGACTCACTCTTTGACGAAAGCCTTGTGGCTGCCCAGCAACCACAGTGGCCCGGCGGAAAAGATGGAGAGCCCGTAAAGGCTGCAGTCACGCGTTTGAAAACTTTGCCACCACTGGTATTTGCTGGTGAGTGCGATGATCTCA
>CAZFZK010000191.1:910-2000 GCA_964523605.1 uncultured Candidatus Planktophila sp.
CAAATCAAAGATTGCCCAAGCTGCAGCAGGTAATGCATTCTGGTTACAGGGCGGGGATTGCGCCGAGACTTTTGTTGCAGCAACAGCTGATTCCATCCGTAATCGCATTAAGACGATTCTGCAGATGGCAGCTGTATTGCAGTATTACTCAAGCCTGCCCGTTGTAAAAGTTGGTCGCATGGCTGGGCAGTTTGCAAAGCCACGTTCTAATGATTTAGAAACACGCGGCGATGTCACACTTCCTGCTTATAGAGGCGATGCGGTCAATGATCTTGAATTCACTTTAGAAGCGCGCACTCCAAATCCTCAGCGCTTGGTTGATGTCTACAACACATCTGCTGCAACCCTGAACTTGGTCCGTGCATTTACTCAAGGTGGTTTTGCCGATATCCGACGCGTCCACGAATGGAACAAGGGTTTCATCCGTGATTCAAGCGTAGGTGTTCGCTATGAAGAGATGGCAAAAGAGATTGATCGCGCCTTAAGTTTCATGAAATCAGCAGGTGTTGATCCTGAGTCATTTAAGAGCGTAGATTTCTATTCCAGCCATGAAGCCCTAATTCTGGAATACGAAAAGTCACTTACCCGCATCGATTCTCGAACAGGTGATCCTTACGATGTATCTGCGCATTTCTTGTGGATTGGTGAGCGCACTCGTCAACTAGATGGCGCACACATTGATTTCGCTTCCAAGATTCGCAATCCAATCGGCGTCAACCTTGGACCAAAATCTACTGTCGATGATGCACTTCGTTTGATTGATCGTTTAGATCCAAACCGCGAACCAGGTCGACTTACATTTATTACACGTATGGGTGCTGGCAAAATTCGCGAAGCACTTCCCGCACTTGTCGATGGAGTAACAAAGTCAGGCGCTCAAGTGTTGTGGGTCTGTGATCCTATGCATGGCAATACCTTCGAATCAGCAACCGGGTATAAGACCCGTCAATTCGATGATGTGATGGATGAAGTGAAGGGATTCTTTGAGGTACATAAGGCACTTGGGACACATCCAGGTGGAATACATATTGAGCTCACCGGCGATGATGTCACTGAGTGCCTTGGTGGCGGGGAGAAGATTTCAGAGACG
>CAZFZK010000192.1:0-1989 GCA_964523605.1 uncultured Candidatus Planktophila sp.
TTATCTTAAGTAGGATTTTTGGATTAGATGTTTGCCAATGCTTTAAGTGCGCTTCAGCTACTGGGGTTAGGAAAATTTTTAAACTCCTTGAGGCCACTTTGCGCGTTAAGACTTTGCTTTAACGCGCGAGGCTGATTTAGCTGCCTTTTTGGTTTTTACTGGAACCAAAGTCCCGCTTAGGTCGAAAACGTACTCGGTTAACTTGCCTGCTCTTGCTTGAGCAAATGACTTTTCTAGGGATTCTCGATTTGCTGGCGTAGAAAGTAAATAGTTGGTCTCAATGATCGATTCATACTCGCTCTCAGAGATCAATACCGCATTGCCATTTTTTGAAGTTATCAAAACTGGTTTGAGATCTTGGTTTACTTGTTCAATCAAAGGAAAGAGCTTCTCGCGTGCCGTTGATGCGCTGATTGCCATTTTGACTCCCTACGTCGATTCGGCAACATTAGCAGACTTGTACGACTTTTCGTACAAGTCTTTGGCACGACCAAGGTTTAGCTGTGAAGTGAATTCCAGATTTCTACATAGATAGAACTAACTTATTTGCACTAGTTCCCATGATGCTGGAATAAACAACAGGTCGCTTTTCAGCCGCTTCAACTGTCTTTGCCGTTGGGCGACCAAACCAGATAGCGGTGCGTGCTTTGGCAGCTACAGATTCGATTGCAGCCATCGAAGCGTGCTCGGTGCGTGCGAACGAAACTAGATTGCCAGCTGCATCTGCAATAGCCACGGTCATTTCTAGACCGAGTTCTTTGGCGTAATTAATTCCGGCCAAAACCACTTGTTGTGAAATCTCAGGTTTATGAATGTATGCACTCATCGCGCTCCCCTTATTCCGTAATAGATTCCGGCTGTTTCAAGCAGTCGCTTTTGAACTTCGCGAGCATGACTCATAATTTCACTTGGTTTCATGCTTTGATGTTTGTAATCATATAAGTGCCACTTGCCATCCATTGCTACATGTTTAACGCTTTTAGCTTTAGCTGCCATTACAACTTGTGCAATCAAACCGGCTGGTGGTTGCATCTCAGGGACATTGCCATCGATTACGAGTAAGTCGGCTTTCTTGCCAACTTCCAGCGAGCCAATTTGATCAAATAGTTTTAGAGCTTTCGCGCCATCGCGGGTGGCCATTTCAAGTGCGCGCAGTGGAGTGAAAGTTTCTTGATCGCGATTAAGACTGCGCTGTGTTAATACAGTAGTTTTCATAGTTTCAAAGAAATCATGTGAACCGTTTGGGTGATCTAACCCAAGTCCAACTGGAATTCCTTTTTCTGAATACCTACGTAAATCCGGTACCGCTAAGCCCATATGCATGTTGCTGACTGCACAATAAGCAGCCGATGCCCCACTCTTAGCAGCTAGCTCAACTTCGAGATCATCAAAGTGAACTGGGTGTGCAAGAAGTGATTTTTCATCGAGCACGCCGAGTTTGTCTAAGTGAACCAACGCTGGGTAGCCATATTCCTTGCGAGCCCACTGATCGAATTCCTCGGAATATGTCAGATGCATCGCCATTAAATGATTGCGCTCTTTATGCAATGCCTGAACTAATTCATCGGTGACGCGAGGCAACGAAAGCGGTTCAGGTTCGATGGTTACTCGCTCATTTTGATAAGCGCCACGCAAGCGAGCTAACTCGGCCACAGACTCTGAAACCGTTAATTGATACTCACTTGGCACTAGTTCGGTCTTGTTAACAAAGGCAGCGCAGAAGATTACGCGAAGTCCTGAATTAACTGCCGCTGTAATTGAGCCATCTAATTTTGATAGCCCTTTCCAAGTTGATTGGGAATCTGTTGTGGTTGTGATTCCGCTTTCTAATAACTGCAGGTAGCCAAGGGCTGCACCTGCTTCGCACTCTTCGCGGTCTAGTCCAATAGACATTTTTAGCCAAGAACCATCTCGCACTGTGCCAACTGCCATTTTGTGTTTTGGTTCAGCACCTTGAATCAAGGAACTAGCTAAGTGGTGATGAGTGTT
>CAZFZK010000193.1:0-499 GCA_964523605.1 uncultured Candidatus Planktophila sp.
GTCGACATGGGGCCAGTTCAGATAAATCCAAACTCGGACATTTGTACTCGAAGCGTCTCGATTATCGGAATTGGTGGCGAAAAAGCCACAGAATATTTGCCTGCTATGCAATTAATGGCAGCAAATCTTGATAAGTATCCCTTTGAAAAAATAACTTCACATATTTTTTCATTAAATCAGGCTCAAGAAGCCGTCATATTTGCCCAAAGCAATGAAGCCATGCAAGTCGCAATCAACCCATCAAAAAAATAGGAGCTGGAAATGTCACAACGCATTAAAGTCGGGGTCGTCGGCGCCGGAATCATCGCCCAGGTAATGCACCTGCATTTTCTTCGCGAGTTATCTGATCGCTACGAGATTTCGGCTATCTGTGATATTGCCCCAGAAAATGGCCAGAACAATGCAGATGCCTACGGCGTTGCAAAAGTTTTCACTGATTGGCAGGAAATGCTCAAAGAACCAATTGATGCAGTATTTATTTTAACTTCTGGAACACATG
>CAZFZK010000193.1:509-1298 GCA_964523605.1 uncultured Candidatus Planktophila sp.
AGGCCGCTGGAACAACTCTTATGGTCGCCTATCCAAAGCGTTTTGACCCTGCCTTTGATCGCTTCCGAGAAGAAGTCGCAACTGTTAAAGATCCAAGATTATTTAGAGTAACGACATTCGAGGCACCTTTCTTGCCATATGTAAGTCACTACAAGTTGGCACCTGTGACAACTCCGCCTGTTGGTGAAGCTGCAAAGTGGCGCACTCAAACCGACTCCAGCATTAAAGCTGCAATCGGCACAGACGACCCTTTCCTAAGCAAGATTTATCACTTAGTACTTCTCGATACCTTGGTTCATGAAATAAATACAACGAGAGCAATTCTTGGCGAGCCAGATGTACTTGAATATGTTGATTTCAAAGAAACCGGTTTAAATGCTTATTTCAAATTCGGTGGAATTCCAGTAGCGATTAACTGGATCGATCTACAAGGAATCACCCGTTATGGCATGGAGTTTGCGCATTACGGTCCAGAAAAGCGTGTAACTCTTACCTTCCCATCGCCATTCTTGCGCAATGCCCCAACAATGTTGGAAATCGAAGGCGGCGAAGTTGGAACTCCAAGAACTTGGGCCACCGAAGAGCTCACTTCATTCGACAGCGCATTTAAGAACGAACTTATCGAATTCTATAAGTGCGTTACCGAAAAGAAGGCGCCAATCACAAGTGCAACTGATGCAATGCACGATCTCGCAATTTGCCAGAACATCATTAAGAGCTACCTAACAAAGCAACCAATCAACAACCCAAGCTCGATTTCCTAAAGGAGTATGTAAATGACAAAGAGAA
>CAZFZK010000193.1:1308-1948 GCA_964523605.1 uncultured Candidatus Planktophila sp.
ATTAGTTTGGCAAATGCGCCCGTAAGTTACGGCGCCTTTGAAGTAACAGTCGGCATTGATCCAAATACCCCTGAAGGAATTGCAATTTTGGATGAAGTCTCTTCAGCAGGATATGAAGGAATTGACCTAGGACCAGTTGGTTATCTCGGGATTGGAAAAGAACTTGGCATGCGACTAGCGGATCGCAATCTTGGACTTGCCGGTGCTTACTTAGAATTTCCATTCGCAGACAGCGCACGGTTGGCTGGAAGTTTCAAAGATCTTGATGCAATGCTCGATACCTTTGATGCGGTTGCGCCATACATAACTGGCCCACAACCACGCCCAACTATTGCGGATAATGGAAGTCCTTTCCGTAATGCAAATCCTGGTTCTGGTCGACGCAATCCATCAAGTGGTCACGATGATCCAACTTGGGAACTCTTTGGCGAAGGACTTCGCAGCGTAGTAGATCGTTGTCGTTCGCGAGGATATGAACCAACATTTCATAATGAAACTGGAACATTTGTTGAAGCACCAGAAGAAATCGAAAAGATGTTAGCGGTCTCTGATGTCGGTTGGTGTTTGGATACCGGTCACTTCCTAATTGGTGGTGGCGAGCCGGTTACCGCTTTAAACAAGTGGTTTAATCGAATCAACC
>CAZFZK010000194.1:0-1945 GCA_964523605.1 uncultured Candidatus Planktophila sp.
ACAACGGGTAGGCTTCGCACATGCAGGCTAACTCCGAATCGCACGCTTTATGGCGCGCACCCTTTCGCGGAGTAAGGCCGATAGATGTTCGAGTAGAGATTCCTGGATCTAAATCTGTAACTAATCGTGCGCTAATTCTTGCGGCTTTAGCTAGTACGCCTTCGACGCTTCGAAAGCCGTTGCACTCACGCGACTCCGAATTAATGATTGCCGGACTCCGTTCTCTTGGCGCTGAAATAACTGGTGAATCAGAATTAACCGTAACGCCTCGAAAATTAATGGGGCCAGCTTCAATTGATGTAGGTAATGCCGGAACTGTGATGCGTTTTTTGCCGCCAGTTGCAGCGCTTGCGCAGGGATTAATTCATTTCGATGGTGATCCACGTTCACACGAGCGACCACTTGGGCCAGTTATTAAAGCGCTCGCGAGTTTAGGCGTAACTATTGAGCACGGTAATCGATATAGCTTGCCATTAACAATCAATGGCAACGGCTCTTTGAGCGGCGGGGATCTAGAAATTGATGCAAGTGCATCTAGTCAATTTGTTTCCGCACTCTTGTTAATTGGTCCTGCGACAAAGAATGGAATCACCTTAAAACATATTGGTGCATCGCTGCCATCTGCGCCACACATTGAAATGACAATTCAATTGCTTCGAGATTTTGGTGCAGAAGTTGTAGTTGGTAAGAATGAATGGCGAGTAGAGCCTGGAAAGTTAAATGGCCAAGATTTAACTGTCGAACCAGATTTATCAAATGCTGCACCATTCTTATCTATTGCAATGGTTTGCGGCGGATCCATAACCATTGCCGATTGGCCAAAAAATACAACACAACCTGGTGATCAACTCCGCGAATTATTAAGTGCAATGGGTGGCAAAATTGAGTTTGTTGCAAGTAATAGCGGGCAAGATTTGAAATTAACTGGGAATGGCGCCATTAAAGGAATCGATGTGGATTTACATGATGTCGGCGAATTGACTCCAGCAATCGCCGCTCTTGCTGCGTTAGCAGATTCACCATCATCACTTCGCGGTATTGGTCATTTACGGATGCACGAAACCGATCGTTTAGCTGCGTTAGCTCGCGAGATAAATGGGCTTGGTGGCAGCGTAAAAGAAGAGAAAGATGCGCTACATATAACGCCAGCTCCACTTCATGGTGGCACTTTTCACACCTACGACGATCATCGATTAGCTACAACTGGCGCTGTTATTGGGCTAGTTACCGAAGGTGTTGACGTTGAAAATATTGAGACAACTAGAAAAACACTTCCTGATTTTTCTGGGCTATGGAAACGTCTGGTTAATTGATGGCTCGTAAATATGATGAATCTGATGCAAAAATAAGGCCGGCGCGTTCAACTCGACCTCGTAGTAAAGATCGCCCTTCACATGAGAATGCAATTCGAGGTTTTGTAATTCAAGTTGATCGCGGACGTACAAGTTGTGTTACCGAAACTGGTGTATTAGTAAGCGCGATGAAAGCTCGTGAACTAGGTAAGAACTCTGTGGTTGTTGGTGATCATGTCGCACTTGTTGGTGATACCTCTGGAAGTGAAGGTTCGCTATCTCGAATTGTTTCAGTATACGAACGTAAGAATTCACTCACAAGAACTGTTGATGATGCTGGTGCTTTAGAGCGAATGATTGTTTCTAATGTAGATCAAATGATAATTGTCATTGCGGCTGCTAACCCCGAACCACGAAGTGGTTTGGTTGATCGCTGTCTTGTTGTGGCATTTGATCAGGGAATAGAACCAATAATTCTAATTACAAAAAGTGATCTTGCAGATGCTAGCGATTTCTTGAAACCCTATATAAACCTTGGCGTGCAAACCTTGCAAAGAAAACGTGGTGATGATTTAGCACCGATAAAAGAGCTACTTCGGGATAAAACTTCGGTGCTAATTGGCCATTCCGGTGTTGGAAAATCAACTTTAGTT
>CAZFZK010000195.1:0-1921 GCA_964523605.1 uncultured Candidatus Planktophila sp.
CACGTTTTTCGGCTTCGAGCAAAAGTTCTAGATAAGCGTTTAGCGCATCAACACTTGGCCATGCAGTTCCATAAATACGTTGCAGCATGGGATTCTTTTCGGAACCGCGCCAGTAGGCCCCCGCACTACGCATCAATTTAAAAGCTGGGATGTGCTTTGTTGAAGGCAGATGAGGGCCACGACAAAGATCAGACCAAACAGGTTGCCCATCGCGACCTAAATTGTCATAGATCGTTAACTCAGCTCCGCCAATTTCAACTGAACTTTCATCACTCGATCCGCCTTTAATGCCGATCAGTTCACATTTGTATGGTTCCTTGGCTAACTCAACTAGCGCATCTGCTTCATTGGTTACACGACGCTTAAATCGTTGACCTTCTTTTACGATCTTGCGCATAGCGCTTTCTATCTTTTCTAGCGACTCAGGAGTAAACGGATCTTGGGGATCAAAGTCATAGTAGAAACCATCGGTAATCGGTGGCCCGATACCCAATTTTGCTTCAGGATAAATTTGTTGCACTGCTTGCGCCATAACGTGCGCAGTTGAGTGACGAAGAACTTTCAGGCCATCTTCGGAATCAATAGTTACCGATTCAACAACGTCACCCTCAGCTAAATCTGTCCAACGATCTCGAAGTTCACCATTGATTCGACATACAACCACGTCTTTACGCTCGGCAAAGATCTGAGTTGGACGTTGGTCGGTGGCGATTGCCTTTGCCACACCATCTACGGTGATCTTAAGTTCAGACATGTCCCTAGCCTACCGAAGTTGCCAATGCAGTTGCCGCAAATTCAGAGCGCATTTGCTCACTCTCTAGCGAAATTTGCAGATCTCGTCCGTTAATTTGAGCTATTGGTTGCGCGATTTTCAGACTGGAAACCACAAATCCGCTGGAAACTAAAGGCAGCTGATCTGCATTGATTCGTCTAACTTCAACACCATTTTTCTCAATTATTAAGGCGCGCATTACACCGGGCAATACCCCGTCGCTCAGTGGCGGCGTCACCCAATGTCCTTTTATTTGCAGAACCAGATTTGCGATTGAAGTTTCGGTGACATAACCCTGACTATTAATCTGCAAGAAATCATCGAAACCTTCATCATGCGCTCGTTTAAGAATCTGTTGATTGCGGTCATATGGATATCGCTTATCGATAATTCCATGGTCATCATGTGAACTAATGCGAATTCCCAAATTTGCTGGCTTGGTGAATTCGACATACTCCTGGTGCGTAACACACAAAGTGCCTTCATCGCCAAACAGGATGCGTAGCCGACCGATTGCAAATGGATTTGCCGCAATAGTTTCGTTCACTGCTCGTCGGATCAATTCTTCGTTTGGAAACGGATGGTCATTACGACGAGCTGTATTTAGAGCACGTCGCATGTGACGCGATAGAGCCCATGGTTGACCCTCGACCGTTTTTACAGTTTCAAATGTTCCAGTACCTGCTGGCCATCCCGACGCATCAAGATTTGCACCTTTGAAACTCAAGAGTTTTCCGTTCAACCAAACAATTTGGCTCATAGCTCGCCACCAACAATTGAAATAAGCCGCTCAGCTTTCAATTGCGTTTCTTCCCATTCAGATTGCGCATCACTATTCCAAGTTATTCCTGCACCTGTGCCAAAATGTACTGATTCGCCTTCTCGCCAAAAAGTTCTAATCGCAACTGACAGAACTGCTTGATCCCCGTGTACCCAACCCATAACACCACAATATGTAGCGCGCGGTGTTGGTTCGAGTTCGGCAATGATTCGCTTCGCTGCGCTTTTCGGCGCACCGCTGATAGATCCGGCAGGTAGCAACGCAGATAGAATCTCGCTCCAACTAATACCATCTCGCAATTGACCGGTGACATCTGAAACTAAATGACTCAGACCCGGATGTTCTTCATCTCGCAACAAGTCTGGTAC
>CAZFZK010000196.1:0-761 GCA_964523605.1 uncultured Candidatus Planktophila sp.
GCTGCGCAATAAATAAGCTTTTGGTTCCAGAAGTGGCTCATAATCCCTGAGATATAGATGAATTGTCGCGGAAGTCATGATGCGCTCGCTAAGTTAAGGTTATTTTTGATATGCCTTTCGAGCCACAGCCGTTTTTATTCCAAAATCGCATTGGTGAAACCGGGGCGTGGCCGATTTGGGTAATTGATCACCATTACTCAGATGGGAATAGGACAGCGATTGGCAAACTTGTCTATCAAGCAAAGTACCTTTATGACGAAACTTCAAGTGCTGAACTTCAAGAAATCGTGAAAATAACTCTCAAAAATTTAATCAAATTGAAACTTCCAATCACTTTGTTTGATCGGGAGCATTCCGCCGATCTTGGCAGGGTTGAAGCTGTAGTTGCAGTCCCATTTTTTGGTTTTAAACAGTTGAGTTTGCCGCATCTCATTGCGACTGCGATTAGCCAAACGTTAGGTATTGAGGATCTTTCTAACAAGGTGCGTAAAGTCAGACCGACCGATGCCGCAAAACAAGAGTCAAACCCAGTTGTGGATAGTTCTGTTTTTGAAGTCGAACCGCTATCACCAGGGCAACGCATACTGTTGGTTGATGACCTATATAGATCAGGTGCGACATTAGAGTCTCTTGCGGTTCAGGTGCGACGCAGTAGCCCTCGCTCTCTAAGCGGGTTCTGTGCTACAAAAGTGCGAGTTGGAATGGCGTTCCGATAGGGAGATTTTATGAGGAAATTGACTGATCGCGAAACGTGGTTCAAT
>CAZFZK010000196.1:771-1884 GCA_964523605.1 uncultured Candidatus Planktophila sp.
TTCACCTAACCAAGAATCTTGGAAAAGTAAAAGCGCAGACCGTTGCACAGAGAATTCAAACGCTGGGGAAAAACGTAAGCGATTTGGCGTCGATGACAGTTGATGGTATTTGCGAGAGTTTTGGATTACCAGTTTCTGTAGCGAACGAATTAGTTTGTCAGTTAGCCAACCCAGTTTGGATCTCGGAAGAAATTGGCGAACGACTTGTCTTACCTGGTGACAACAATTTTCCCAACGAACTTTTTTTAAACGCTTCTCCACCGATGCCTGTTGCATTGTGGGTGGAAGGCGATGTTTCACTTATGCGATCCACTTTGCCGAGATTGGGTATCGCTGGTTCAAGAAACACCTCGGAAGAAATTCTTAACTTAACTCATCGCCTTGCGGGGCTGGCAGCGAAGAAGAATTGGGTGATTGTGTCCGGCCTAGCGATTGGCGTGGATAGTGCTGCTCACCAGGGGGCGATTGATCATGGTGGCGCAACTGTCGGAGTGCTTGCTAGTGGAATTCTAAAAATTGGCGAGATATGGAAGCCAAGTGACTTTGAAAATGTCTGTTTTGTGTCGGAGTTTTATCCAAAGACAAATTGGACTGGGCAACAAGCCATGCAGCGAAATGGGACGATTGCATCGTTGAGCGATCGAGTTTTCATAGCTGCGTCAGGCGAAAGTGGTGGTTCCTGGGAAATGGGTCAGCTATGTTTGAAACGCAACAAGCCGTTATTTGTGTTGGATCTGACGGAAGATGAAGCACCAGGTAACCGAAGATTAATAAAGGCCGGCGGAGTCAGTGTTTCGCCGGATGATTTAGAGGAAGTATTCGGGCCTCCTAAATCGCTTTTTTAAAAGGTATCGGAGGGTTTACAATCAGAAGCTCGTGGTAACTCACCAACATATCCTCGTAGACGAATGAAATCTAACGAAACCATATTGAGGCACCATTTTCGAGGTATAAAAAAAGAGAAGAGTTGGTCACGCGATTGAGTATGTACTCGGCGACTGCAGAAGCTTTAGCGGAACTTGGATGAATCCAACGATGGATATTGCAAACCTAGAAGAACATGTAAGAGCGTTTTTCGTCGGCGCTCTAGTTATCTGGCTTGGTTTAGATTTT
>CAZFZK010000197.1:0-1872 GCA_964523605.1 uncultured Candidatus Planktophila sp.
TCTTTCGGTTTCGAAACTCCGCGATGGATTCTTGTTCGGAAGCAATAGTTGCTGTGGTTGTCACATCACTACCGCCAGCTAAATCTTCATCAATTGCTAATTTTATTAAATTTTCAATTGCGCTTTCGTTTAATTGCGCATTTGCTATTTTCTTACTTAGTAGAGGAGAAAACATTACTTACCCCCAATTCTTCAATTGATGAACTCCAAATACCAGCGCTATCAATCCGTTGGTGAATCCGTTTTTCCCATTCTTTGGAGGTGTTTGGGAAATCCTCTCGCCAGTGTGATCCGCGACTTTCAGTACGTTCCAGCGCTGAGCGAACAATTGCCGTTGCTAAATAATAGAGATTTGTAGTTTCCCAAGAATCAATATTTGCCTCGTTAGTAGTAAATAACGCAAGTTTTTGCAGAGTCATTAAAGTTTCTGCCAAAGTTTCTTCAGATCGAACTACACCAGCGCCACGCGACATTGCCTGTTGCAGCGCAGTACGAATTACAGGATCAAGCAATATTTCAACGCTACGACTTGTTTTTGGTTCACTAAATTCTGCTAATGAGTTTGCGATATTTTCTGCGATTCGAGCGCCAAAAACTAAACCTTCGAGCAATGAGTTTGAAGCCAACCGATTTGCGCCATGAGCGCCAGTACAAGCACTTTCACCACATACATAAAGGCCGGAAATCGCACTTCTGCCAAATAGATCTACACGAACGCCGCCTGAGGCATAGTGCGAAGCCGGCGCTACTGGAATCAAATCGACAGTTGGATTAATGCCATGGTTTAAACAGGATTGATAAATCGTGGGAAATCGCTCCGCAAAATCGGGAACCTTTGTCGCATCGAGCCATACATGCTTACTGCCGCTCGACAACATTTGACGGCTAATTTCTTTGGCGACTATATCGCGCGGCGCTAAATCAGCTAGTGGATGCACGCTCTTCATAAAAGCTTCGCCTTTAATGTTCCGCAATATCGCACCTTCACCACGAACTGCTTCCGAAATTAGCGGTTGTTGGCCGCGAGATGAGTCGCCAGTCCACAAAACAGTTGGATGAAATTGAATAAATTCAACGTCGGCAACATCCGCACCGGCACGCAGCGCTAACGCAACGCCATCACCAGTAGAAACGGATGGATTTGTGGATTGTGAAAATACTTGGCCAAGTCCGCCAGTTGCAATTACAACTGCACGGGCTAGCGCTTGCCCAACACCATCTCGAGTTCCAGCACCAATCACGTGAAGTGTTACGCCACAAACTTCATCTTTTTCATTCTTAAGCGCATCAATAACTAACGCATTTTCTAATACTTCAATGCCATCATCATTTTGTACTGCAGCAAGTAACGCTCGTGAAACTTCAGCACCGGTTGCATCGCCACCAGCATGTAAAATTCGATTTCGTAAATGGCCACCTTCGCGAGTAAGCGCAATCTCGCCAGATTCTGAAAGATCAAAAACTGCTCCTCGTGCAATTAATTTTCGAACTGCTTCGGGACCTTCGCTAACCAATACTTTTACCGCGGTAACATCACATAACCCAGCACCAGCAACCAAAGTATCTTTCTCGTGTTGATCCGGAGTATCGCCCGGCCCAAGCGCAGCCGCGATCCCACCTTGTGCCCATTTGGTAGATCCAGCATCAATTCGCGCTTTAGTTACTAATAAAACTGAAAGATTATGTGCCCGAATTTGTAGCGCAGTTGTTAGACCAGCAACGCCAGAACCAATTACTACAACGTCGGCAGTTGCACTCCAACCTGGTTTTGATGCGCGTAATTTCATAACGCAGCCAACTTCGATTCAGCTTGATTCTCCTGCATGGGCATATTGTCGATTAAACGAATGCCATTAATCCAGCCCGCGATAA
>CAZFZK010000198.1:0-1832 GCA_964523605.1 uncultured Candidatus Planktophila sp.
AAAAGAAAGAGCAAGTAAGGCTTTTCTCCCCAATAAGGAGCCACCTGCGCCTATCCTTTTGACCATGAATTCATCTGTAAAGAAGATTGCTGTCGGCGTTGTAGTCGTTTTTGTAATTCTCTTTGCACTTGGTTTTCGAGTCGGCCACCCACAAGACGGGTTGAAGAATGCACTTGGTTCTGCAAAATCCGGCCTCGTTGTGTATAAGAACAAGCCAAGTTTCACTGTTGGATCAAAAGTTTTAGTAAATCTCGATGCACCTGCTCCAAGTCCGCTGCTTGCATTTGTGATGGGTAACAAGGCAGATACGGTAGAAATTCAAGCGGGTACCACGGTTCAAACCGTGAAGAGTGATCAGATCTACGGAACGCTTATTGCTGTGATTCCGTTCTTGGGATCAATCCTGAGCGTTGTGGGCTTGTAACTACTTTTTTATCTTCGAAACAAAGGTCAATCGCAAGGCAATTTCTCCAGGCTTAAGACTTGGATCGGCACCAGCCGTGACTGATGTACTTCTGAAGAGCCCCGTCTGTTCTTGGCTTAATTTGAAGCTGTATAGAAGTGCGCGATTTCGACCATCATCGACAGTCTCTGTCTTTGAGTTATACCCGCCCAATATTTGAGCAAAGATAATCTCAGAATCATTATCCAGACCTTCACGCTTCTTGAATGCCGCTATATCTTTCTCCAGCGCCACCGCATCAAACTTGTCATAAACCAGCGAGATTCCACGATTAAAGTTGAAGGCCTTATCAACCTGCTTGTATGTTGCCTTCACTAGAGATTTACTGATGAAGTTGTCTATAGGAACAAATGAAATAGTCGCCAAGAAAATAACCATTAACCCAAGCAATAAGTCGGCATACATCCAACCTGCAAGCAGAGTTGCATCCTCAGATTCAAAACTTTCGCGTCGACGGCGCATTAGTTAAAATCTCGGTTAGATAACTTGGTTCTGATGCTCTTGATTTCAGAGAGCAGGTCACGATTGTTTGGCATGAGCTTTATGGTCTTATTCAGCTCTTTACTGGTCTTATCGAGTGATTCTGTTGAGTTCAGGATATCCCTGATGGCGCGGGCAAGTGATTGATTTACGGTCACATTGGTCACGCGCTGCTGGTCAAAGAGGTAGGCAGAGATTGTAAGAGCCATCTGAATACGCTCATCATCTGCATCCTGCATGGCTTTGCTCTTGAAGTTTCTTAGGGCTCTATCCAGGAAGGTAATGATGATTGTCAGCGCGATAATCACGAGAATAATCTGGAAGTCAAAGATTGCTACGCTGCTCAGGGACCATTTTTCACTCAGAACTCCGTAGCCGTTCTCCCAAAAGTCTAGGAAGTTAACTACCGTCAGAGAATTATCTGCTGTGTATGTTGCGAATGCACTTGTGGCCTTGCCGATTGCGTACCAAGTCAGCGCTACTGGTAGAAAAACCAAAGCGTTTCTTATTACTGTTAAAATCAAAGCAAGAAGATGCAACTTTTTATGTGTATCAATCTCAGCATGAGGCAAATATTCAAGGGGATCTAATGAGGCCCACATAGGCAAGTTCTTTCGACTAGCTACCGCTTTGGTGAGCCCTGCCACGTATGAGTCATTCTGGACTTTATAGAGAGTCGCCCAGCTGTTGAGAGAGTTGACCAAAATCTGGTGAGGGGGAATCTTTTTCTCACTTGTCATCCCTCAAGGATAGATATGTCTGAGAAAGTTGTTTTTTTAGATAGTCGGTTATTACTCATCCACTAAATACGAAGGAATGGCCACAAACTTCTATGTGGGTTGTGAGGGACTCGAACCCCCGACCCAGGCATTAAGAGTGCCTTGCTCTA
>CAZFZK010000199.1:0-1771 GCA_964523605.1 uncultured Candidatus Planktophila sp.
TTAAAAAATCTAAAGGCTCAAACTTTTCTAAATCGCATTTGTTGCGATAAATAAAGTTTCAACTGCGGTATCACTCATTGCTGGCGGTGTTTGGCACTTTAAACCTAAGTGATAACCACCTGAATTTATTATTCCTAAACCACTTGCGGCCATTCCGTCTGGACAGAAAACATAACTTGGAAAACTGGTTCGAAGCGATGTAATCGGCGCGATAGTTAAGTCACTTGCTAAAGGCGCGCACTTAAATCCCCAAACCATTGGATTTTGATTAAAAGTTACGCCAACAACTACGTTATCGGTAGCGCAATAACTCGTGCCCCCATCATTACCGCCACCAAAAGTTAACCAAGGCAATTGATATGCAGTGCCCAGAAGTGCAGCTTCGGCTTTTGGCGCTTCGGTAACTGCAGAGATTCCAACAAGTGAAGTTACTAAAAATAGGTAGACCAGAGACTTCGAAATTCGCTGTTTGATCTCGGTTCGCGAAAGTTGCGTAAATTCCACAAAGTTAAATAGGCGCCACTTAAGCACTCAATACCTCATTTATTACACCTGAAAAATGGGAAAGCCCCAAGGTGATAAGCGTAAGTAGCGTCCAATATTTAGGGTGACCAAGAGAGCATAAATAGCTTTAGATCACCCCGTTAATTCACCCTTAGCGGGTGAAGACTAACTCCAAGAAGAGTGAAGTGGACGGCCTTCAGCAAAGCCGGCCGTTGATTGAATTCCGACAGTTGCCCGATCTGCGAACTCTTCGAGTGATTTTGCACCAGCATATGTGCAAGAAGAACGAAGTCCGGCGATAATTTCATCGAGTAAATCTTCAACACCTGGGCGCGCAGGATTTAAATACATTCGCGAAGTTGAAATTCCTTCTTCAAATAGCGCTTTGCGAGCGCGATCAAAAGCATCTTCTTGCGATGTGCGTGCAGCAACTGCGCGAGCTGAAGCCATTCCGAATGATTCTTTGAATAATTTGCCGGTTGCATCTGTTTGTAGATCACCAGGGGATTCGTAAGTACCGGCAACCCAAGAACCGATCATTACGTTCGATGCACCTGCAGCGAGTGCGAGCGCGACATCGCGCGGATGACGAACGCCACCATCGGCCCAAACAGATTTTCCAAGTTTCTTTGCTTCTGCTGCGCACTCAAGTACGGCAGAAAATTGTGGGCGACCAACACCAGTTTGCATACGAGTTGTGCACATCGCACCTGGACCAACGCCAACTTTAATTATGTCGGCGCCTGCCGCAACTAAATCACGAACGCCATCGGCTGTTACTACATTGCCGGCAACAATTGGCACATTTGAATTGAGCGCTTTGATAACTTTTAGCGCTTCAATCATCTTGCGTTGATGGCCATGTGCAGTATCGACAACTAACACATCAACACCAGCTTCAATTAAGTATTTTGCTTTCGCTGCTACATCTCCATTTACTCCAACGGCAGCGGCAATACGTAAATTATTCTTGGCATCAAGTGCTGGTGAATAAAGAGTTGCACGCAAAGCGCTAATGCGAGTCAGGATGCCGACTAGTTCGCCATTTGCCGAAACTACTGGCGCTAACTTGCGACGATGATGATGTAAGAAATCAAAGGCGGCATGGGCATCTGCGGTGTCTGGCAGGGTCATTAGATCCTTGCTCATCACTGAGTGCAACTGTGTAAAGCGGTCTACGCCGGCACAATCTTCATCGGTAACAATTCCGACTGGCTTGTTATCTTCAACAATCACAATGGCTCCGTGGGCACGCTTATGAAGAAGC
>CAZFZK010000200.1:0-1764 GCA_964523605.1 uncultured Candidatus Planktophila sp.
TCGCAACAAAAATTCTTTACAGATAATGATTTACAAATAATCTTTGAATCTGACTTTGTGCCAAATGAATTACACCGTTTTATTGATCGTTTACCTGCCCATACTTTTGGAATAAATTACGATATCGGTAATAGTGCTGCCCTAGGATTTGATCCTAAAGAGGAATTTGCTAATTATGGTTCTCGCGTAGTCAATGTTCACGTCAAGGACCGGTTGTTGGGTGGAACGACCGTTCCCCTGAAAATGGGCGCTGCTGACTTTGGCGTTGTATTCACTGAGTTAGCAAAAGTCGGTTACCAGGGTAACTTTATTTTGCAGACTGCACGTTCTACAGATAGTAATCATGCTGGTGTTCTAAGTACCTATCGCGATATGACTTTGCAATGGATTAGTCAATATGGAGTTCAAGACTGCGCAAAATTGCAGAACTTAGTGACTCCATTCTTAAGTTGAGTAGGTTATCACCATGAATCTAGACTTAACTGGTAAATCAGCTCTAGTTACTGGCTCTTCCAGAGGAATTGGACTTGCAATCGCGCAAGCCTTGCACGCAGATGGATGTCTCGTAGCTTTGAACAGTCGCAATACAAGTGATCTTGATCACTTAACCTCCGAACTTGAAGGAAGCATTGGTATTGCTGGAGATGTTTCGCAGAGTCAAGTAGCAAAGAAAGTTGTTGATGAAGTTATCCGTGCGTTTGGCAAACTAGATATTTTGGTATGCAATGTCGGTAGTGGACGATCTGTTCCAGCCGGTCAAGAGAACTTCGATGAGTGGCAACGAGTATTCGCCCAAAACCTATGGAGTACGACCAATACAGTTGAGGCGGCAAAAGATGCTCTCTTTTCCGCCAAGGGAAGCATTGTTTGCATTTCTTCTATATGTGGGCTAGAAGTAATTCATGGAGCACCGGTAACTTATTCGGCAGCAAAAGCAGCACTTCACGCATATGTGCGCGGAATTGCCAGACCTCTTGGTGGCCACGGTGTGAGAATTAACGCTGTGGCTTCAGGGAATATTTTATTTGAGGGCTCTGTTTGGTCTAAAAAAATATCCGAGAATCAAGATGCCGTCGAGAAAATGCTAAAGAGGGAAGTGCCTCTCGCTCGGTTGGGTGATCTAAACGATATTACTAATCTAGTCATGTATCTGGCTTCACCTAAAAGTGCATTTGCTACTGGTCAAGTCTGGACGTTAGATGGTGGCCAGACTCATTCCTAACTATTAACATAACTAGAACTATATGGCGCTCGATAAATTTCTACTAAATGGCAAGTCCGCTTTGATCACTGGTGCAGCAGGAATGCTTGGACTTGAGCATGCAGCGGCTCTTCTTGAATGTGGTGCAGCAGTGATACTTACTGATATCAATGAATCTGCACTGCAATCAGCCAAAGCCTTTCTTGAAAAAGACTTTGAACCGCGAAACATTATTGTTAAGGTAATGGATGTTTCAATACCTATGTCAGTAAGAGAGGTGGCTGACGAACTTTTAGGAGCTGGCACTGCTATTGATATCTTAGTTAATAACGCAGCCATCGATCCAAAGGTTAATTCAGATCAGGGTTTGATTGAAAGCTCACGTCTTGAAAATTTCCCTTTGGACCAGTGGAACTTGCAGGTTGGTGTTGGCCTTACGGGTGCGTTCATTTGTAGTCAGGTATTCGGGTCAGCGATGGCTTATTCTGGGAAGGGTGGTGTTATTGTCAACATAGCATCTGACTTATCAGTCTTTTCGCCAGACCAACGTTTGTACCGAAAGC
>CAZFZK010000201.1:0-1763 GCA_964523605.1 uncultured Candidatus Planktophila sp.
TTTTTGGCAGACTGCTCCAATGCGCAGAGCTATCTTGGCAGCCATTGTTGCTTCACTTTTACTCAGTTCTTGCTCAACCAATTCTAAAGCCACCTCAATAACTATTTCGCAATCTGATGTATCAACTTTGTCGGTTTCAAACAAGGTTTCATTCGCTGTGTCACGTGTGGTTGTTTTAGCCAGCGGCGTCGCAGAGATAATAGATTCATTAGGTGGTCATAGACTTTTGAAAGGCCGTGATATTTCAAGCACTGAGAAATCAATGACCGATGTCCCGATAGTCACTTCAGGGCATCAAATAATCTCTGAGAAAGTAATTGCCCTGAAACCTGATGTTGTAATAATCGATGCATCTTCTGGTCCAAAGGCAGCAATTGATCAGATTAAGTCTGCAGGAATTCGGGTAGTAAGCACGCCTGAAAGTTGGACGTTAAAAGATATTGCGCCAAAAATTTCTGCTGTAGCCGCTGTGATTGGTGCCGATGAAGCTGGAAAAAATTTGATAACTTCGATGGAAAAATCGCTAGGTTCATCCCGATTTTCTACATCTACGCGAGTTGCATTTCTTTACCTCCGAGGTACAAGTTCTATCTATTTAATTGGTGGCCCAGGTTCAGGTGCGGATTCACTCATTGCAGCAATCGGAGCTACCGATGTTGGTGCCGAAACCCTGCCTCATGCTTTTAATACTTTAACTGCAGAGGCATTAGTTGCTGCAAAGCCTGATGTAATTCTCGTCATGAGCAAAGGTTTGGAATCGGTGGGGGGAATGAGCGGACTTGTTAAGCTCCCAGGGATAGCTCAGACTCCAGCCGGCAAGAATTCGCGCGTTATAGATGTTGATGATTCTTTGTTGCTTTCGTTCGGCCCACGCACCCCATCACTAGTTAAAAAATTAAGTGATGCATTAGCGATGGTGATGGCGAAGTGAAACGCTATTTGCCGCTAGTTACTGGTGCCTTGATAATTGCCGCAACAATCGGGTCATTAGCGATAGGTGCGACTCATATTGATAATTTCTGGAGCGAACTTGTGCATCCAGGTCGTAATGAAATTTTGTGGCAGATTCGCTTTCCTCGTATTAGCGCTGCACTAATAATCGGAGCAGCCTTAGGCGTTGCGGGTTTGATGGCCCAAGGCGCATGCAATAACGCATTGGCAGAGCCCAGCATCGTTGGAACGTCGGCCGGTGCTGCGCTAGCAACTGTTATTGCAATTCTGTTTGGAGTTGTTCAAGTGGGATCACTTGGTGCAATTACTTTCGGTGTTCTTGGGGCTCTTCTTGCAACAAATCTGACTTTTAAATTGGCAGCCCTTCGTTCTGGTTTAACTTCTTTCGCGCTAATAATTGTAGGAATTGCCTTAACGGCCATTTTGACCGCGATTGTTGGTATTTCAACGACAATGGTCACTCGCGCTGATGCTCGCTCAATTTCATTTTGGAATTTTGGTTCACTCTCTTTAGTTACACAAAATAATTTAGTGGGAATTTTAATTACTGCAGTATTGGGTATCGGGCTCGCATACAAAATTGCGCCGTCTATTGACCGGTTATCACTTGGAGATTCAACAGCGTTTCACCTCGGCGTAAACGTTAAAAGTACGCGTCGGTTGGCACTCGTAGCACTTTCGATAGCGGCTGGTGGTGCGGTCAGCACAGTCGGAACCATCGCATTTCTAGGATTAGCAGCACCACATATTGCGCGTTTTATCTATGGACCGGCTCATAGATTCTTAGTAGTTCAAAGCGCACTGATAGGTGG
>CAZFZK010000202.1:0-1752 GCA_964523605.1 uncultured Candidatus Planktophila sp.
TTTACTTCAGCCACAATTGCTGCGACCGATTGCAAGCTGTTTACTTTTGGCCCTTGTTCTTCACGACCTGCAAACAAGGGGTGCGCATGACCATCGGCGAATGCGGGCATTACAAAAGCACCTGCTAAATCAATTGATTGATTGGCTTTCGCTGAGAGTGCTTCGGTCCCATGGGCCAAAACTCGGCCATCTTCGATCAAAAGCGCATCAGTTAGTTGGCCAAAGCCAATCCAAACAAAGCCGTTTTTTAGCAGAATCTTCACAGGATCAAGAATATGCGGGCTTAAGACTCCTGCGCTATTTTTGGCCTATGAAATTAAAGAAGTATTCCAGCGCCCTTTTAGCAGCATTGTTAATCGCTGCTGTATTAACGCCATTTAAAGGAGTTGCACTTACCGGTACTGCTTGCCCAAAAGTGGGAAATACCAAAACAATCGGGGGAGTTAAATACTTCTGCGTTAAATCAGGCAAGAAACTTGTTTGGAATAAAGGCACCGTTGTGAAAACCACTCCAACGCCATCTAAGAGTTCAACTGTAAGTCAATCACCGAGTGCCACTGCGTCTGCTTCGCCATCTAAGAGTTCAACTGTAAGCCAATCACCGAGTGCCACTGCGTCTGCTTCGCCATCTAAGTCAGCATCACCTAGCGCAACTGCCAATAGTGGTTTGATCAAACTGACACTTGATGAAGTTAAGAAGCACGATTCAGGAACTAGTTGCTGGAGTATCGTCTTTGACAATGTCTTTGATCTAACAAAGTGGATAACCAAGCACCCCGGTGGCGCTGAAAAGATTCGCGCTATTTGCGGCAAAGATGGAACAAGTTCATTCCAGAGACAACACGAAGGTGACAGCGGCGCAGCCCGTGAGTTATCTAGCTTCTTCTTAGGAAAACTTGGCGAATCTATCAAGCTTTAAGCTTTCTATCTTTCGCGTAAGAATTGAGTCATGAGTAAGTCGATACCGGCCGTTGTGCGAAAGCATTACTTGTCGGCTCCACAACCACATCAGGTGACAATGCTTGAAATGCGCAATCGCATATTAGAGCTAATTCCAAATGCCGAAGAAGTCGTTAGTTACAGCATGCCTGCTTTTAAATTAGATGGCGTAATCGTCGCTGGACTATTAGCTAATAAGAAACACGTCGGCTATTACCCGTTTAGTGGTGGAATCCTGCATCTATTTCCGAAAGAACTAGAAAAATTCACCACAACTAAGAGCGCTATTCACGTGCCAGTTGATAAGCCGTTATCAAAAACGCTAATTAAGAAGTTGATCAAGGCCCGAATAGCTCAAGATAAGCCGGAACCGGCCAAATTGCTTAAACAACCTATCGTTGAGTAATTTGGAACTGTATGGGTTACTAGGAAAATAATTGGTTTAAGCGCATAAATAGATCGCTCCCTTGCGGTAGAGCAAGTATGAAACCTAAATTTATTACGTTATCAATACCTATGGCTTTGATCGCATCGTTTGCCCTACTTGGACAAAATCAAGCTTATGCCGCTACCGAAACTTCCTATTCAAAATTAACAGAGATCACTGTGAAGGCGCGAGTAGCTGCATTCGAAAGTGGAATTGGTGAAGTTTGCGAAACCAGTGATTACATCGGCGATCATCGAGACACAACTTCATATTCACCCGCCCCTGTTGACTATTCGGGCTCAGATGGAGATTTATGGGTGTATGCGGAATCCGAGTTTCCATATATTAAACATTACCTATATTGGGATGGCGTGGAATGGCTCACT
>CAZFZK010000203.1:0-1735 GCA_964523605.1 uncultured Candidatus Planktophila sp.
ATTTGGCAGACCGACGATTCCGATTGAGAGGCTCACGAGGAGTAGAGCCTACGCGAGTATGTCAGTGCTTCCTGCCACGATAGGCCTATGTCAGCATCAGTAGTGGTTCTTCTAACAGGTTTAGCCATCGGTTTAGCCCTTGGTTTCTTCATTGCCAGCCTTAAAAACAAGGCAGATCAGGCGCAAGTTGATTCGGCTTCGGCTGCAATCGCTGCCGAACTTGCCGGGGCAAAGGCGTTGGTTGAAAATTTAACGCAGCAAATCGCAACCATGAATACCCAAAACACTTCAAGTGCTGCGCTAAATCAAGCACTCGATGATGTGAAGACCCGAATGAATTCACTTTCAACTCAAACTGCCGATGCCGAAACTAAACGTGCTGCAGCAGAGTCGGCGATTAAAACTCAGATCGAATCAATGCAAGTTGGTAATCAGAATTTGCTTGAACAAGCCACCAAATTAGCGGGCGCTCTTTCTAGTTCACAAACTCGTGGTCGTTTCGGTGAAGTGCAACTAGAAATGTTGCTAGAAAATGCTGGCTTAATCGAAGGCATTCACTTTGAGAAACAAAGCTCTGATCGTGGCAACGATGAAATTTCGCGCCCAGATATTCAGATCGCAATTCCTGGTGGCTCTCGCATCTTTATTGACTCAAAGTTTCCATTTACTCGCTTCTTAGAAGCCATCGATGCCGATGATGAGGAAACACGCGATTCACTTATGCAACAGCATGCTAAAGATTTGCTAAAGCATGTCGAAGCACTAGCAAAGCGCGATTATCAAGGCGTTACCTTCTCCCCTGATTTCGTAGTGCTATTTGCCCCTTTTGAATCAATCTTGTCTGAGTCACTTCGCGTTGATCCGATGTTGCTTGAGAAAGCATTTTCAAAGAATGTAACTATTGCAACTCCCACAAATATGTTGGCACTGCTGCGCACTGTGGCTTATGCCTTTGGTCGCCAAGATCTAGCCGATAACGCTGTTGCAATTCAAGGCCATGCTTCAGAACTACTAAAGCGGGTTGGCTCACTTCATTCAAAGCTAGCAACGCTAGGTGATCGCATTAAGTCGGTAGAACGTGGCTTTAACGATGTAGTGCAAACTGCCGAAACCTCATTATTACGGCCGGCTCGCAGCATGGTGAACCTCGGAGTCAGCACTGGTGCTAATAAACTAGCGCCGTTAAATGATGTTGATGACGAAGTTCGTGCAATCAAATCTGCTGCATTAGAGATTGATTACATTGACGCTGAAGAGGATGAAAAATAATGAGTACAACTGTTGGCCGTAAAGTCGCAATTAGCGGACCTGGCCTTAAAAAAGAGGGCATTATCGTTCTGCAATTCTTCTTTATCGGCATTTTTTCTTACCTAGAACTATTAATACGTAATGGTTTTGGCATCATCACTGGCTTAATCATTATGTTGGTTACTTTTGGTGGCGTTCAATATGGTCGCAATGGCACTAGTTACGTCGCAGCAGTTAACCCGCCACTTGCTTTTGCTTCCCTTGCTTTTGTTGAGCTAATTACTCAAGATGGCCTCAAGATCACTCGCTTAGGCATCGATTTCTTAGCAGCGTTGGCTAGTCAAGCGCCGTTCTTGTTGATCTCAGCTGCTTACGCTTGGTATTTCTACTTTGATCGTCGCGCCAAAGCACAAAAACGCCAGCGCGCTGAATAAATTACTGCGCAGCTGCCTTTAGATCTTTACGAAGCTCTGGAGGCAGCGCGAAA
>CAZFZK010000204.1:0-1718 GCA_964523605.1 uncultured Candidatus Planktophila sp.
CACTCGTGCACGTTCTAGATTGCGGCACCTTAGAAACAGATCGCAATCCGATTCAAGATCTCGAAGTTATCGAAGCTGAACTTGCTCAATATGGTGGCCTTGATGATCGTCCACGCATTATTGCGCTAAATAAAATTGACATTCCTGATGGCGCAGCAATGGCTGACATGGTGGCTGATACATTGCGCGAAAAAGGTTACGAGGTCTATCCAGTTTCTGCTGCTAGCCGTGAAGGTCTAACGAATTTAACTTATGCTATGGCGCGATTGATTCAAGCATCTCGGGCATCAATGGCAAAGGAAGAACGCACTCGAATTATTTTGCGACCAACTGCAGTTGATGATTCTGGCTTCACTGTTAAAGCGAATGAAGATGGTTCTTTCACTGTTCGTGGCGCCAAAGTTGTGCGCTGGGTTCGTCAAACAAACTTTAAGAATGCCGAAGCAATTGGTTACTTAGCTGATCGCTTGGCACAACTTGGTGTTGAAAAAGAACTTTACAAAAAGGGTGCTGTTGCTGGTAGCGAAGTTCGTATTGGTTCTGGTGAAAATGAAGTGGTATTTGATTGGGAGCCAACAATCGAAGCTGGCGCCGAACAACTTGCTGGTCACTTGCACCGCCGCGGCGAAGATTCTCGCTTAGAGACGACGTGGAAACCAGTCAGCCGAATCGATGATGTGCTCAGTGAAGAAGAAATCGCCAAGCAGTGGGAGTACAACGTTTCTGACCCACACAACCCTAAAATTGCTGATGTTGTAGACCTTGAACTAGCTCAATTGGATGGAGATGATGAGTGATGGCCCGAAACTCAATCGCCAGTGCCAAACGCATCGTCATAAAGATTGGCTCATCGTCTCTAACTGGTAGCGCCGGTTCGGCCCTTGATCCAACTGCAGTTGAAAAAATTGTAGAAATTGTTGCTGCTGCTAAATCACGTGGCTCCGAATTACTAGTTGTTTCATCGGGTGCGATCGCTGCCGGTTTAGCGCCACTTGGTTTAACTTCTCGTCCCAAGGATTTGGCTACTCAACAAGCAGCAGCTTCGGTTGGCCAAGGTTTGTTAATCCATCGCTATACCGAGAGTTTTGCTAAGCGCTCAATTACCGCGTCGCAAGTATTAATCACTACCGAAGATATTGTGCGTCGCGTTCATTATCAGAATGTTCAGCGCACCCTATTTAAGTTGCTGCAGTTAGGCGTTGTGCCAATCATTAATGAGAACGACTCTGTAGGTACGCAAGAGATTCGCTTTGGCGACAACGACCGCTTGGCCGCACTTGTTGCTCTATTAATTGATGCAGATTTATTGGTGCTAGTTTCAGATATCGATGCTCTTTATGACATTGATCCATCGCAGGCAGGTGCAAAGGCGATTTCGGAAGTTACTGACTTTGCCGACATTGCCACCATCGAAGTTGGTGGTGCAGGATCAGCTGGTGTTGGTAGTGGTGGAATGGTTACTAAAATTGAGGCAGCACGTATTGCAACAGGTGCTGGTATTTCCATGCTGCTAACTTCACTTGAACAAGCTGGGCAATCAATTGCTGGCGCCGAACTAGGCACTTATTTCCATGGCCATGAACGCAAAACAACTTCGCGCTTACTTTGGTTAGCACATGCTGCAACTCCACAAGGCAAATTGATTCTCGATGCAGGCGCAGTTAAAGCAATTTGCGAACGTGGCACATCTCTTTTGCCAGCCGGTGTTACTGCAGTTG
>CAZFZK010000205.1:0-1678 GCA_964523605.1 uncultured Candidatus Planktophila sp.
CGCGGAACTACTAGCGCTAATGGAACTAGCACTGGAACTTTTGATAACGGAGTTGCCGAAAAATTCGATGTTGAAGCGGCGCTTACCTATTGCTTAGACACTTTAAAGTTAGAAAATCTCTGGGTAGTTGGTTGGTCTTTCGGAACAGATTTAGCGCTCCGTCATGCCAAAGACCCACGGCATAAAGGATTGATTCTATTAAGCCCACCACTTAGAACTTCAGAACAAAGTGACTTGGAATATTGGAATGCCGATGGCCGCCCAGTTTTCACGATTGTGCCTGAGTTAGATGATTATCTGCAACCACCGGAGGCAGCAAAACGGTTTGCGGTGATTAAAAATCATCACATGATTGCAGTCGATGGTGCAAAGCACTTATGGGTTGGTGAACCCGCTGTGTATCGCGTACTTTCTGAAATTACACAGATCATTGCCCCAAGTAGATTGCCACTACCTACCGAGTTTTGATTTTCTAAGAATTGGCAGATTAAGCGTTATCAGTTCTTGGGAAAACTACTTCATCTAAAATCAGAATAATTGCCGCAGCTACTGGAACCGCCAAAAGACCGCCCACTAAGCCCAAAAGCGAGGAACCTATTAGGGCTGAAATGATTGTAACTGCGCCAGGTATCGAGAGCGTTTTCTTCATAATTCGTGGCGTAATCAAATAGTTTTCAATTTGCACGTAAAGAACATAAGCCAAGAATGCAACTAGCCCAATGGTCACCGATTGAGTAAGTGCAACTAAGGTAACTATGGTGCAGCCGATGAAGTGTCCGATTAACGGAATTAATCCGCATACCAGCACGGTCATTCCAAGGGCGATCGGCGAAGGGATTCCAAGAGCTAGCGAAAGTAAAAGCGTGAAGATGCCAGCCATGAAAGCGATGGTTACTTGGCTACTTACAAATGAACCAACTCGGGAAATTATCGCCTCAGTAAGTGCGCCAACACGTGGGCGACGTGAAGCCGGTGCCAGACGCAGTCCAAGCTTGATCATCTGAGGAAGTGAAGTTAAGAAATAAAGTGTCAAAACTAAAATTGTAAGTGCCGCAAAGGTTCCCGAAAGCACAGATTTGCCAACACCAACTACGCCACCAAAAGTTGTTAGTAGTAGTTTTCCATCTGAGGTTCGTGAAGCGATTTCTCTTTGCAAAGTATCTAGCAAGCCATACTGATCATTAAGTCTCATAAATAATGAATTAGATTTTAAATCTTGAATCAATGATGGAGCTTGACTGATTAAGTTCGATCCTTGTGAAACCACAGGTGGCACGACGATCAAAGCAAAGAAAATTACAAACAAAATAACCGAAATAAATATCGCGGTAACTGCATTTGTGCGCGACAACCCACGACGACGTAGAGCCTCTACGGCAGGGTTTAAACCAGTAGCCAAGAAGAGCGCAATTAAAATTAAGACAAAGATCTGCGAAGCACTTGCTAATGCGCGCATCAATACAAATGCAGAGAGGGCACCGATAGTTGCGATGAAGCCAAAGTAAAATGGGTGTGATTTGTTAATTGGGTCACCTAGAACGCCCATATCGGTGTTAATTACCTTTGGATCTCCTGCAACAACTTTTTTAATTCGCTTACTTATCGCCATGTGTTCAAGTGTAATTGCCTAAGATGAGCCCATGACCTTACGAATCACTGGCTTTGGCGAAGAGATCGC
>CAZFZK010000206.1:0-1590 GCA_964523605.1 uncultured Candidatus Planktophila sp.
ATTGGCAGACGCGCTAGCTTGAGGTGTTAGTGCCCGCAAGGGCTTAGGGGTTCAAGTCCCCTCCCGGACACTCATGGTCAAGAACGACGTCATTTTGCGAAAGGCAGAGCGCATGGAAATTGCTGAAGCGCTCGCTCTGATTCGCCCAGTTCCAGATTTTCCGATTCCTGGAATTCTGTTTCAGGATATTGCGCCATTAATCGGAAACCCCAAAGCCTACGAAGTTGTGACTAAGGAATTCGCCCAAACCGATTCTCCCTTCAATTTAGTAGCTGGCGTCGAATCTCGGGGCTTTATTTTGGCAAGTGCCATCGCAATCGACAGCGCCGTAGGTTTTGTACCAATCCGCAAGGCGGGAAAATTACCAGGCGCAGTTATAAAACGTGATTACGGGCTTGAATACGGAAGCGACAGTCTTGAGATGCAAGTGGATGCGCTGTCGCAGGTAGCAAAGCCAACAGTTTTGCTGATAGATGATGTGCTCGCAACAGGTGGAACTTTAATTGCTGCCCTCGAATTGATTACTGATCTGGCCGGAGAAATTTGTGAAGTCGCTGTTCTATTAGAGATAACCGCTCTAGGTGGTCGAGAGCGGATCTCGGCAGCATTTCCTGGTTTGAAGATTAGGTCGTTGGTGCAAATTTGAAATCTCCGAATAAAAAAATTCTTGAGATTCAAGGTCTTCGTGCGTTGGCTGCAACGCTGGTACTCATTTTTCACGCAAAACTAGTCTCTGGCGGTTTCATCGGCGTAGACATCTTCTATGTCATTTCTGGGTTCTTGATTACCGGCCTCTTACTAAGTGAACTAAACGGAGCCGGGCGAATATCTCTGAAAGCGTTCTACTTAAGACGAAGCAAACGACTTCTGCCGGCATCATTTCTAGTTCTTTTCGTAACTGCTATTTTTGCTTGGTTGGTTTTGCCGGCAATTTCACGAGGCTCTATCGGTCGCGACTTACTTGCTACAACTTTATATATCTCAAATTATCTCTTTGCGTGGTGGCAAAACGACTATCAGAATTTAAATGCCACTCCTTCACCATTTATCCACTACTGGTCATTAGCTGTAGAAGAACAGTTCTATCTTTTCTGGCCGTTATTCATCATTGCGCTAGCTAAATTAAGAAATGCTCGTAAATTTGTAATCGGTTTCTCATTGGTCACCGTCATTTCCTTTGCTCTTGGAGTTTGGCTAACAGCGGTTGCACCGATCTGGGCTTTCTATTCCTTACCTACCCGCGCTTGGGAATTAAGTATCGGTGCTCTAATCGCTTTGCTGCCTAGCTTGAAGCGGCAGAGTCCAATCCTGGCCGTTTTCGGTGTTGGCGCGCTATTAGTTTCAACAATCCGGTTTAACGAGAGCACTGCGTTTCCAGGTGTTTATGCACTGCTACCAGTTATTGGCACTGCAGCGTTGCTTTCGAGTATTGGCGCTTGGCCGCAACCGTTGAAGTGGCTGGCCACTAACCGAATTTCAGTTTGGTTAGGAAAGATTTCATACCCACTCTATTTATGGCATTGGCCGGTTTTGGTTCTGCCTATTGCACTATTTGCCCGCGAACTATATTTATGGGAACGAATCGCCGCT
>CAZFZK010000207.1:0-1587 GCA_964523605.1 uncultured Candidatus Planktophila sp.
AAGGTACGGATGCGCACTGCTTCCAGGAATTTCTTCCTATTTTCAGGGCAGACCAGCAAATCTAGTGCATGGACGCTCACGCGGTCAAACCGCGCTAAGTCCAGCTCAAGATCTGCGGGAATTTCTATGCTGTTCGGCCTAAATCGTCCGTTTCACAGCAAGGAGCGTAACTATAGGCAGTAGAACTGGGCAGGTCAAATCGGCTAAGCGCAATTTGCTGAGGCATAGGACACATGACTCACCTATGACTTAACTAAACGAAAAAGCCCCAAAACCATTGATTTATAAGGGTTTTAGGGCTTTACCTAACGAAAGAGAACTTCAGGGGCAGTGCATATCTGGGATCAAAATGGCCCGACTAGGGGCTTCTGACCGGCTAATCGACTAATTCGACTGCTGCCAGATCTCGCTTGCCTTTGCGCAAAACTGCATATTTTCCGCATAAAAAGTCAGATTCTGAAGGGGCGAAATCCTCAGCAGCGATTTTGGCATTATTTAAGTACGCACCATTTTCTTTTACGATGCGACGAGCTGCAGATTTGGAATCTACAACGCCAGTTGCTGCAAGTAAATCAACCCAAGTTGGCATTGTTTCACTTCGTTTAACTGTTGTGCGCGGTAATTCTGAAAGTGCAGCCGTTAAAGTCGCTTCGTCTAATTCAGAAAGTTCACCTTGTCCGAATAGCGCCTTCGCTGCAGCCTCAACGCGAACACAAATTTCAGGTGAATGAACTAATGAAGTTAACTCACGGGCAAGCTCGCGATGGGCAGTACGCGCGCCTGGATTTTCGTTGTGTGCTTTTTCTAACTCAATAATTTCATCATGTGATTTAAAAGAAAATACTTTTAAGAAATTAACCACATCTTTATCATCTGTGTTTAACCAATATTGGAAAAAGGCGTAAGGCGAAGTCATCTCGGGATCAAGCCAAACACTTCCTCCGGCAGTCTTTCCAAATTTAGTTCCGTCAGCTTTTGTCAGTAGCGGAATAGTTAACGCATGTGCGCTGCCTTGTTCAACTTTACGAATTAGATCAAGGCCGGCAACTATGTTGCCCCATTGATCCGAGCCACCCATTTGCAACGTGCAATTATGACGGCGGTATAACTCGAGAAAATCAAGCGCTTGCAATACTTGATATGAAAATTCCGTATAAGAAATTCCACTAGCTTCTAAACGAGCTGATACTGAATCTTTAGAGAGCATCTGATTAACACTAAAATGTTTTCCGATATCACGTAAAAATTCAATTGCAGATAATGGTGATGTCCAATCTAGGTTATTCGCCATGATTGCCGCGTTCTTTGGCGCATCAAAATCTAAGTACTGTGAGAGTTGAGTTTTGATGCGCTCTACCCAGTTTGCAACAGTCTCTTCGGTGTTTAAGGTGCGTTCTTCATTTTTGCCACTTGGGTCACCAACTAAGCCAGTAGCCCCGCCAACTAGAGCTATTGGAGTGTGACCAGCGAGCTGGAAACGTCGCAAAACCAGTAGAACAACCAGGTTACCGACGTGCATGCTTGGCGCGGTTGGATCAAAGCCAATGTAGAGCGTCGTTGGTTTTGCTAATGATTGAGCAAGTGCGG
>CAZFZK010000208.1:0-1580 GCA_964523605.1 uncultured Candidatus Planktophila sp.
TCAAACAAGTAGTTGTCGGCAACAACAAACTCGTCAGGAATCTCAAGAACGGTCAGTCCCTCTATCTGCAGTTTCTTTAGGGTCTTCATTATCTTCCTGTAATAACGGTCATAAACCAACTTCTCCAGGAAGATCCGGCGATTAAGGAATGCCCGATGCTGAATCCATATCAATCGGCCAGTTTTATGCTGCGCAAGCTGCACAACCGCCTCAACTTGATCATTTAGTTCACGTCTACTAGCACGTGGCTTATACAAACCGGTAAAGAACAAAATGTATTTCACAGCATTTCGGAAGCTACGCTTTATAAACTTCTTTACTCTTCTGCTTTTTACCTTACTAACACCAGTAGGTTGGTTAAACCCATGATCAGAGGCAAAATCAATTCCCATGACAGTTCCGGCCTTGATAATGCTGATTGGCCAACCAATAGATGTCCCAAAATGCATGATTAAAATATCAGCAGAGCTAACCCCTGCCAGCTCATTCATTCCACGGACAAAGGTTAATCCACCCCGACTTTGATGTGTTACCTCAGCTGATTCGCTTAGATTTTTAGCTAAAAGCTCTGGCCACGCCAATGTATCTGGCGCATTGCCAAAGTTATTGGAGGCTGAACCTCCGATCACTAATATTTTTAATCTCTCCATAATTACCAAATACTCCAATTCGAACGATTAATAGATACATAAACACAGTGAATAAAAGAGTCGACACTGGAGCAGGAGGCGAATTGGAGTGTAAGGATTTAAGGGTTAAATCTTTTATGTAATACGAAGTAGCTTTTATTGAAACAAGAATCTGTTTCATTGTGTGAATAAAGTTATCGGTTATACGGAAGCCTTGATCTGGTTGGACATACTTTTTATATAATTTGTATTCTGCCGACTTTGGTGGAATTGAAGAAGCACTTCGTGTATCTATTGCTACTGGTCCCAAAATACCTAAAGAACCTTGAGGAATTTCCTGAGCCAAAGTTTGCGTTTGGCCTTGATCAAAGATCAACCCCATAAAGTTCACTTGCGCTTCAGGGGCACCTGTAAAGAGTCGAGCGCAAACAGCAATTAAGAGTGCGACATGAAATACTTTGTGAACTTTGCTAGCTCGAATAAGCACAGCAAATTGTAAAACCGGATCACCTATAAAGCCGAGGAAAACCGCACTTAATTACGGGGCAAAAGCCATTTCTAGGCGTGTCCGAGCGTGACGATAGACTTCCCACATGCCAAAGACCCTGCCAACTCCTGCCGCCCCACCGCAGCAGGTAACCCGCGGAGTCCTTGCGATCAAACCCTTCCGCAAGCTGTGGAACTCGATGGTCTTCTCATCCCTTGGCGATTGGCTCGGACTTCTAGCAACAACGGCACTGGCGCAACAACTATCCGGTGGCGACTACGCAAAAGCTAACTTTGCAATCGCCGGTGTTTTCATCGCACGTTTGCTACCCGCAGTTTTCCTTGGCCCAATCGCAGGCGTAATCGCCGACAAATTAGATCGCCGCAAGTTAATGGTGAACTGCGACATCCTGCGCACCGCGCTCTACATCTCCATTCCAATTTTCCATAACTACTTCTGGCTCT
>CAZFZK010000209.1:0-326 GCA_964523605.1 uncultured Candidatus Planktophila sp.
GTAATCCAACACCACCGATTGCACGATCTAACAAGCCACGCATGAACCAGAGAAAATCTGCGCCATACCAACCATTGTCGCCACCTATCTGTTCGATTGCTTCCCATACTTTTTCTATTGGCGCATCGGTAATCACTTCCCGTAAATCCCTTAAAATCATTTCACCGGCCCATGCTGGATCGCTCTGCGCTTTTTGCCAAGGCGCGGTTGGGATTGCAGCATCAGACCATCGAGTCTCTACGGCGTTGGCAGAGATGCGGCTTAGCGCTAATTCAATTGCTTTTGTTACGTCAGTTAGCCCTTCTGGTGGCGGCGGAATAATTCCG
>CAZFZK010000209.1:344-621 GCA_964523605.1 uncultured Candidatus Planktophila sp.
TAAGCTGGATAGTTGCGGAGTAAGTACTGGAACCTTAATTATCAACCGCTTTCGCAGACCAGATATTTTGGCAAATTTTTGCATCATATCGGCGTAACTCAAGATTTCAGGTCCGCCAATATCGAAAATTCCAGAGATTGGTTTTTCTAATTTTGCAATATGCGTTAAATACCAAAGTACGTCGCGGATCGCAATCGGATGGGTCCGATTTGCAATCCACTTTGGCGTTGTCATAATCGGCAATCTATGCGTCAAATGTCGGAGCATCTCAAATGAA
>CAZFZK010000209.1:633-1534 GCA_964523605.1 uncultured Candidatus Planktophila sp.
CTTGGCATCATTAGCAATACCACCAAGATAAACAATTTGTTTTACACCAGCGGTAGTAGCAGCCTTAGCAAAGTTGCGGGCCATCGCTGCTTCAATCTCATCAAAATTAGAGCCTAAATTTATTGAGTGCAGTAAATAAAAAGCAGTATGTACTCCAGTTAGCGCCGTCAAAACTTCATCATAATTATTAGCATTACCGGTTGCTATTTCTACTGCGCTTACCCATGGTTGGCCAGAGACTTTAGATTTATCACGTACAAATATTCGTACTGACATATCTTCCTGTAATAGCGCCTTTACCAATCGGCCACCAACATACCCAGATGCTCCGGTTACCAAGATTTTCCGCTGCTCGCTCATGGAATTAACAGTAGACTTTGCGTTATGAATAAGCCAAGCGAAAAGAAACCACGTATTGTGATTCTTGGCGCAGGATTTGGTGGGCTAACCGCAGCTCGTGGGTTAGCCAAATTCGCTGAAGTAACCTTGGTGGACCGCCATAATTTCCAAACTTTTCTCCCATTGTTATACCAAGTTTCAACTGCCGGACTTGCAGCAGATCATGTGGCTTATCCCGTTCGTGGCGCGATCCGGAACTCCGGCATAAAATTCCGAATGGGCTCACCAATATCTATTAACCATCGTGATAACTCGGTGAAATTAGATTCAAGTGAAGTGCTCGAATACGACCATCTAATAATTGCAATGGGATCAGCAACAAACGATTTTGGCATAAAAGGGGTAGCCGAATTTTCACTTGGCATGAAGAGCGTAAATGAAGCCTTAACTATCCGCGCAGCAGTCATGCGTCGCTTTGAAGATTTATGTAGATTTGAAGATGGCTCTAGGTTCGCTATCTCGGTAGTAGGTGGCGGCCCAACTGGAGTTGAAATGGCTGGAG
>CAZFZK010000210.1:0-1501 GCA_964523605.1 uncultured Candidatus Planktophila sp.
ACGCTCTACGGCAGTGCCAACTTTCGACCAGAAGCCGGTTAATTGCTCATTTACATCATCAAAACGTGGAACTTTTGGCCAAAAAATCCAACGTCCAAAAACCACGAGCAATGCAGGTAAAAATGTCAGAACCGTAATCATCGATGAGGCAACGCCAATTGCTCCGACCGGTCCAAGTCCGCGGTTGCTGGAGAGATCGCTTAATAGAAGTACAAGTAAGCCAGCGATAACTGTACTTCCGGAGGCCACGATAGGTTCGACAACTCCACGAAGTGCGATCTTCATAGATTCATAGCGAGAATCATGATGGTGCAACTCTTCTCGGTATCTTGAAATTAGAAGTAGCGCATAATCAGTAGCAGCGCCAAGAACTAATACTGAAAGAATTCCTTGGGATTGGCCATTTAGATCTATCACATTTGCTTTTGCTAGGTAATAAATGATTGTGCCAGCAAGTGAAAGCGCTGTTACAGCGCTAAATAATGGCAGAATCCAAAGAAATGGTGAGCGGTAAACAATAATCAAAATTATTGATACAACGGCAAGAGTTGTCAGCAGGAGTGACGAGTCAATCGATCCAAATGCGCCAAATAAATCTGCCAAAATTCCACCAAAACCAGTTACATTTGTAGTCAAGCCTTGGCTATCAAAATTAGTAGCAAGATCGCTTCGAATAAATTTAATAATCTGAGGCAGAGCCGGCTTATCGTCAATGTTATCGGTAGCAACTTTAGAATTTAATGGAATATTAGCGAGCGCTGCTTTCCCGTCTTGCGATGGGAAGGCTGCTAATACTGAACCTGGAATTATGTATTCCGAAAGTGCAATTTCAGTTCCTGGTACTTTCTTATTGGAAAGCGTTGCAAGGTATTGATTAATTGCACCAAGCTTTGCAACATCCATATCTCCAAGAAAGAGCAACAAAGTTGGTAACTGATCATTGGCTGAATCTGCGAATTTCACGGTTACTTTTGCAGTCTTGGTGGATTCTGCGTTATCTGGGAGGAAACCTGAATTATCGTTCTCTTGAACTGTTGAGAGTTTGCCAAAGGTTGGACCCGCCACGCTGCTGATTCCGAGCCAAGCAACGATCGCGATAATTGCGATCCAAAGCGGTTTTCGACCTTTTATAGAACCACTCTTCATAGCTTGGAGCCTCTCCTTGGGCGCGAAGGAATCGCGCTACTGCATTTTCAATGATGGTTTTTTACGACTGTAACTGGGCGAAATCTTACCTGGCGGGATACCTTATTGCAGAAGATAGTTAGGCTTACGCCATGTCCAGTCTCCGCACTGAAACCATCTCAGTACAAAATCTCGGCCTGCTCGAGTATGAAACGGCTTGGCAATTGCAACGTGAGATTCAAGCTGGAGTTATTGCTGGCGTTACCCCTAATACTCTGCTGCTCCTCGAACATCCCCCAGTATTTACCGCAGGCCGGCGAACTTCGGAATTGGATCGCCCAACGGATGGCACACCGGTAATAAATGTAGATCGCGG
>CAZFZK010000211.1:0-1500 GCA_964523605.1 uncultured Candidatus Planktophila sp.
CCTGTTACGTAACCTGCTAGAGGTACAGCGTATGAAGACTGGTCATCAAAGATGAATACCTTTGGATTTGTAATGCCAGCTGTTGCGTACTTAGCAAGTGCTGGACCCTGTAGATCATCCTTACCAACAACACGGTGGAAAACTGGTCCGCCGAAGTCAGGTGAAGCTGAATCTGTTAGAGATACGCGAGTTGCTGATGGAGAGATAAGTACTAGTCCGCCAGCCTTGTAGAAAGGTAGTGATGCAATTGTTGCGCCTGAGTATGCAGGTCCAACTACGCCAAGGATCTTCTTATCTTTTCCGATTCCTGGAGCAACTGTTCCAGCTACTGCTGGGTCGCCTTGATCATCAATTGAAACTAGCTTTACGTTGTACTTTGCTTTGTTCTTTGCATTGAAAAGCTTGATTGCATACTTAACTGCATTCTGCTCATCAGTACCAGTTGATGCTTCGCCACCAGATAGTGGACCCTGGTATGCAATGTAAACAGTCTTTGGTGCTGCGTTTGCTGCTGTCTGTGTTGCTGCAACTCCGAAAACTAGAGCTACTGCTGAAACAACGGCAAGTGAACGCTGGATCTTCTTGTTCATTTATTGCCTTTCCTGTTCTTGTGTCCCGGGACAGGGAGGGGTTGAGCGTAACGGGAGGGGTGATGTTTGGACAAGCCCAAATAGCAAAAATCTTGCTAATTACACGCTTGATAAATTACATATTTGTAACATCTTGGCGAATTTTACGCTTGATGACCCGACTGATTGCGAAGGCCTTGCACCTACTTAAGTAAGCCTACGAAAGGCTATGAAAGGCTACGCACCTTAATTATCTAGTTAGTTATCTGGTTACTTGTCTGGGACTGCCGACGGCGAAATTACCGCTTCGGCTACTTCTTTCATCGTAATTCGACGATCCATCGCTGCTCGTTGAATCCAAGAAAAAGCTTCGGGTTCGGTGAGATTCAGTGCCTTCATCAAAATACCTTTAGCGCGATCAATAATTTTTCGAGTCTCTAAACGATCATGTAAATCAGCCACTTCATCTGCAAGTGAACGCATTTGAGTATGACGGCTAATCGCAATCTCTATTGCCGGAACCAAATCTGAAATTGTAAATGGCTTAACTACATACGCCATAACACCTGCATCACGTGCGCGATCAACTAATTCTCGTTGACTAAAAGCGGTCAACATTAAAACTGGTGCGATAGTGATAATTTTTTCGGCGGCGGAAATGCCATCTAGTACTGGCATTTGGACATCTAAGATTGCTAGATCAGGTTTAAATTCATTTGCTAATGCAATAGCTTCTTCGCCATTGGTGGCTTGCGCAATAATTTCGTATCCAGCTTCGGTAAGCATCTCAACTAAATCCATGCGGATTAAAGTTTCATCTTCGGCTACCAAAATGCGAGTGGCAGGTGAAGTTGAGCTCTTGCTGCTACTCGATGAATTCATGTGCCTCGAGTCGGATTCGAACCGACACTATGCAGTGTTTGAGACTGCC